>JAHJTX010000406.1 GCA_018829545.1 Bacteroidota bacterium
ATTATATGAAAATACAGGGAATACCTATCTTTATAATGAAGGTTTAGTTGAATTTATTCCACAACCAAATGCGTATGGTGAAGATACAGAAATTCATATGGTTCTAAAAAGTGACCATACCACACGTTATAACATTTATTTTAACTTTACAAAGGCAACTGATCCAAATAGTGCAGATTTTGAACCCCATGATGTTACAACATCTTATTGTCAATATTTAGCGTGGCAGGGAAGTACACTTAGGAGGACATTAAGAGAACCTGGATATTGGTACTATTATAAAGCTGCATTTTATAATGGAATTAGTTTTGAAGGACAAACAGAAGGTATTTACTATTGTAACGTAACTGTTGGAGTAGAGGATGGAATATATTTTGAGCCTTTACTCTCAAGTTATCAGACAAATACATATTATTACTCTGGTAGCGCATATTATAGAAATTTCATTGATCAAGCCCCGCAAGGCGATTATATAGTAAGTTGGGATAATTGGAAATGCTATGCCAATAACGGATACGAAGATGTTCTTATTATGGATTCTCAATCATTTAATATACCCACTTTGCCAGATGGTTTTAATTGGGAAAGAGATTCAAATGGAAATGTGATTGCAACTATGACGACTGGCGGTATTGATAATGATGGTCATCATCATACATCTTCAAGAGAAATAAAAATATCAGGTGTTCCAAATAATTTTGTTACTTCTGGTACAATTCCAGTTAATACTACTTGGTGTGGAGATATAACTATAACAGGAGACATTATCGTACCAGTTGGAAAACAATTAACAGTATTGTTAAACACTCACATTACTTTTACAAATGGTTCAAGTTTAATAGTTGAAGGCAATTTAGTCTTTGAGAACCATGATTTTAGAATGTCAGTTTTAGATTTTCAATCCCAAAACGCCACATTAAAAAATGGAATAAAAGTAAATGCTGGTGGAACTGCAAATATTAATAATGCAGTAGTTAAAAATGCCTACAACGGAGTTTATGTAGATGAGGGAGTTGTTAATATTGATAATAGTGAAATATTTGATTGTTATTACGGAATTCATCTTTATCGCACAAATTACGTTTCTTATCCAGATAGCTATATTGAAAATACCCATTCACATGATAATGAATTTGGAGTGGTAATGTATTATTCAACAGCACATCTTTCCAACAATGAGTTTAATAATAATTGGCGAGGTGTTGGCTGTGCAGATTATTCATCCCCATTTTTAGCTCCAAACGATAATAATTCAGAATCAAATGGTTATAATTATATTCATAATAATGATATTGGTGTATTTGCTTATGGTTACTCAAATCCATTTCTTGGCAGAGAAACATGTGTTAGTTTTGGAGGAAATAATACAATTGTAAATAATAACGATTATGAATTTTTCACACACTCTAATTGTAATGTCTCTGCAGAGAATAATTATTGGGGTGGTGGTGCACCGGTTCGCTATGTGGGTAGCGGGTGTAGTTTTGATTACACACCATATTTAACTTCTGCACCACAACAAAGTCAAAGCACAGTAGCCTCACCGGAAGAAGAAGTTTTTGATATACAGTTTGAATCTCAATTGAGTAAAGCAAATAATTCAGCAGATGTAGTATCATTATCGAAATCTTCTATTACATCGGGTTTCAATAAATCTTGGTCTATAGAATGGAAATTACTCTACGCACGTAATTTAATGAGAGTTAAAAAATATAATGAGGCAGCAACAATTTGTGAAGATGTAATTACAAACTATCCCGATTCTTCTTTCTCATATCTTGCTTTGGATTTATTACATCAATCTCGTATAAAAAGTAGAAGTAAATCTTTGTTTTTACAATTTGTAGAAGAAAAAGCGAAATTGAAAACAGAAAAGCAAATTTATGGTCTTGCGGAATTACTTCTTGTAGTTGGAGAAAAAGAGAATAGAGTTTCGATCTTAAACGGAATTATGGATAAATACAAAGATACTCCTCTCGTTGAGTTTGTTCTCTTTCAAAAGTTTATGTACTATCTCTATGAAGAAAACAATTTGGAGTTAGCAAAAACAACATCGGAAACTCTAGGAAAACTATTCCCTAATTCCGAATCGTATTACGATTCTCGAAGACAACTCGGCGAAGATGTGGGAATACATCTTCAACCACAACTAACAAAAAATACTCCAAACGAAGAAACAGTAGAGTTACCTAAAACTTATGAGTTACACGGTAATTATCCAAATCCGTTTAACCCAAGTACAACTATAAGCTATTCGCTGGCATTCAACTCAAATGTTGAGATTACAATTTTTGAAATAACCGGAAAAGTTGTAAAAGTGTTTAGTGAAAATGTTCAATCAGCCGGTTACAGAAATATAGTTTGGAATGGAAATAATCAACAAGGTGCAAAAGTTTCAAGTGGAATTTATTTTTATAGGTTCAAAGCAATTTCCCTAGAAAATGAGGCTGTTTTTGAGAAAACAGCAAAAATGTTGCTACTTAAATAATACGTATTTTAAGGAGAATCCAACGCTCTTTGTTGGGATATTATTGCAATAAAATAATAGTAGAGACATGCTTAGGTGTGTCTCTACTCCATAAAACATAATGAAATTAACTATATTTATTACACTCATATTTTCAGTAGTTGTATTTGCAGAACATCCGGACACAACTCTAGCAAAATTGCAACAAAGAAAAGAGCTAATAGAATTAGCATCAGAAGTATTTGATGTTGACAGCAAAATTCTTTCATCAATTATTTATGTTGAACGCACTTTGAATTATAGTTGGGAGGATGATGCAGTTGATAATTTACTTGCAGAAGCCGGATTAAATAGCTCAATCGGATTTTGTCAAGTTAAGATGAAAACAGCATATTGGATAGAGGTTCAATTGAATAAAACAAATTCTATTTATTATCCAAACGACAAATACAAAGGAAAGCTATCTTTAAGTAAATCTTCAAAAGAGATAATAGAAAAATTAAACAATGACTCATTGAATATAATGTATGCAACCGCATATTTGAGAATAATTATAAACAGATGGGAAAAGGAAAATTATCCAATTGATAATAGAGCAGATATTTTAGGAACGCTATATTCAACCGGTTTATTTAAAAGAAACGGAAAAGAGAGATTGCCGAATAGAAATCCAAAAGCAAATGGATTTGGAAAGAAAGTCAAAGAATCTATAAAGTTACTAAAAGATGTTATTTAATAGTTGTAGTTTGTAAATATAACCATTCGCTCAACTTGACCGCCGTTACGCGAGGGCGATTTTGTTTTGTGAAAGTGAGTTTGAAGTAGTAGTTTCGTTTAAGTAGTTCAAGGTAGTAAAATAAATTTTTAATAAAAGGTGTTGAGTTCGCTTTTACTGAAACTGTAGTCAGCGGCAAGTTAGCTCAAACCCGTTATACCGTTAACAAAATATGTAAGTTGATTAAGATATGAAACATTTAACAATTCCAATTTTATTATTGCTTTTCATTTTTATAAATGGCTGTGATAATAGTGTCGGACCAACACCACCTAAAACATCTGGGGAGAATACAATAAATACTAAAGTGGTTAATTCGAAATACACCGGATTCTCTTTTTCACAAGGCGGAAATATTGAATACCCCAATTCAAACAATATCACTCCAGATATTATTGTTCTTGTTCAAACAAATGAGACCGGAAATATTTTAGGTGTATTTTTTAGTTCTGCTGGAACATTAAAACCCACCTTCAAATTAATAAGACAATTTAATGATGCAGATACAGATTCAGCACAAGTATATTTTGATAATTTAATAGAAGTTCCGGATTCAAATTATATGAATTTAGCTTTGCCAGTAAAAGTAAATCAAATTTGGGCAGTAAAAACCGTTGATGATAAATTTGGGAAAATTTTGATTTTGCATACCGAAGCATATGCTGATAGTTCAAATCCAAGTTCTCCCACTTTATATGGAGAAGCAAGTTTTAAATGGAATTATCAACCAAATGGCTCAAGGAATTTTTAAATATATAAAAACGGTATAATTAATGGTTATACCGTTGGGAGCATCATTCTTTTTGAAACTGTCTTAAAAACAGACTTGACAAAATACTCCATTTGGTGTATCTTGTAATAAACAAAAAAGGTGAGATATGAAGATTCAAACGAGCGTTAGAGTTGAAAATACATTATACGAAGAAGCAAAAAATATTTTTTCAAAATTTGGACTTAGTTTTGGTGATGCTATAAATATTTTTCTTGCAAAAGTAGCGATGGAAAAATCCATCCCGTTTGATCTAAGTTTACCATCGGATGAATTAGAAAATCGAATTAAGAATTTGAACACTAATAAAAATACACAAATCTATACTTCAGCAAATAAACTATTTGAAGATTTAGGGATTTAAATTTGTTAGAAATAAAAATTGAGAAATCTTTTAAGAAAGATATTCAAAGAGATAAAAAAAGTGGGAAATATTCGGAAAGTGATTTTGAAATATTAAAATCAATAATTACTTCGCTGCAAAAACAAGAACAAATAGATCCAAAATATAAGAGACATCCCTTAAAAGGGAACTTGAAAAAATTTGAGTCAATTCACGTCAAAAATGATTGGTTACTTATCTTTAAGATAAATACAAAATATTTATATTTTGCTATGTTAGGTAAACATTCCCAAGTCTATAAAAAATTTAAATAAAACGGTATAACCAGTGGCTCAAGGCGACAGCGTTTTCGCAATCAGCATTTTACAAATTTTGAAGTTGATCGTTCCGTTTGTAGTTTGTTGTTTAAAGTAGTTATGCTATGAAAGATTTTTTTAATTATAAAAATTATTAACAAGTTCGGCATTATTGTTCTGGGCTGCGCCTTAGCCACAACTCCGTTATGCACTAAGGTAATTTTATGTTGAAATTATGTTACTATTCAGCCACCAAGTCACAAAAACACAAAGTAAATTAAAAAAGAAAATTTTAAAAAAAAGAGCGATAAAAAGGGAATTAATTATACATTGAAACTGTTTAGAAGAGATAAGGAAAAATTAGAGAAACCTAAAAGAAGTGAACAGAGAAGAAATAGAAAAACTATTAGAAATCAATCCCCGGGCGCTGGTGGATTTGGTGGTAGAATTATTCAGGCGGATCGAGGAACTCGAAATAATAATAAAAAAGGATAGCCATAATAGTAGTAAGCCTCCGTCAAGTGATATGATAAGGAAACCAAAGCTAAAGAATCTACGAGAAAAACAAGGTAGAAAACCTGGAGGACAAAAAGGACATAAAGGCATTACGTTAGAGCTTAGTAGTAATCCCGATAAAATAATAAGACATACATTAGAGAATTGCGCCTACTGTGGAAACAATCTCAAGGAAGAAGAAACAGAAAAAGTAGAAAGGCGTCAGGTATATGAAATCCCGGAGATAAAAGTAAATATAGAAGAACATCAATCAGAGAAAAAGAAATGCAGAAGTTGCGGCAAAACAAATAAATCAAAATTCCCCGAAGGAATAAATAATGTTGTTCAATATGGACTTAGATTAAAATCTTACATAGTCTACTTGATGAATGCTCAACTGTTGCCATACCAAAGGACACAAGAAATATTTGAGGATCTATTTGGGCACAAATTAAGTCAGGGAACCTTGAACAATACTAATAGCAGTTGTTATGAATTGCTGGAAGAAACCGAGGAAAAAATAAAAGAATCATTGAGCAAAACAGATATAATCCATTTGGATGAAAGCGGATTATATGTAAATAAGAAAAGGCAATGGCTTCATGTTGTTGGAACCCAAAGGTTAACCTATTATAAGCATCACGCAAAAAGAGGAAGAGAAGCTATAGATTCAATCGGGATATTACCTTTATATCAAGGAAGAGCAATACATGATTTTTGGAAATCTTATATGCTCTATGATTGCCAACATGGTTTATGCAATGTTCATCATTTGCGAGAATTAAAGTTTATAGCTGAAGAACAAAAGCAACTTTGGGCAAAAAAAATGATAGAGTTATTATTAGAAATAAAGCAAGAACGAGAAAAAAGGATAGAAAACCGAGAAGAAAGCCTAAGGGAAATAGAAATCCGAGAATATGAAAAAAAATATCATCAGATAATAGAAGAAGGAATTCAATTAGAAAAACCGCAAGAAGAAGTATTTAAGAAGAAGAAACGAGGTAGGAAAAAACAAAGTAAAGCCAAGAATTTGTTAGATAGGTTTATAAATTATGAAAAAGAAGTTTTGGGCTACATGTATGATTTTCAGGTGCCTTTCGATAATAATCAGGCCGAGAGAGATATAAGGATGATTAAGTTACAACAGAAAATATCAGGTTGTTTCAGGAGTGATAGAGGTGCAGAATATTTTTGCAGAATTAGAGGTTATATCTCTACTGCTAAGAAGCAAGGAGTTAATGTGCTCGAAGCTATTGAAAGTGTTTTTGATCGTAATCCTTTTCAACTGTATAGGACTGAATAGTAACCTTATTTTTTCAATTGGGTGATTGCACAGAGGCATAAAATATTTACCATCAAAATTTTCTGGTAATCTTCCCAATTTATCTAAAGTAAAAAAAAGTGTTTTGGTATCATTAGTAAGTTTTAAATAATTTCCAAGCTCACCATTCTTGCCGTTTTTTAATTCAGTTATTTCGTCTTTAGTCAAGGTACTTTCCTCAAATAATAAATC
>JAHJTX010000166.1 GCA_018829545.1 Bacteroidota bacterium
AATCAGATCAACTGCTCTGCTCCGGCAACTGCCGGAAGCTACACCAGCAAAACTAAAATTATGAATCAGATCAACTGCTCTGCTCCGGCAACTGCCGGAAGCTACACCAGCAAAAAACCTTCAAAAAACGAGGTCAAAATATAGAGCATTTTGAGATATCCCGCAAATTTATTTTCCAATGGAGGCTAATTTTTGAGCAAAGATTCATAATTTTTGAAGAAAGATATTTTATTCTCCACAATCTGCTTTTGATATTGCTTCCAATTGATTTCAAAGAAACTATTTAATCGCGGTATTGCTTCATTAAACGATTTTTCTGCAAGCATTAAGGCAACTTCTTCGGCTTGGCTGGGTTGGTCGTCTCCGTACACTAGAGTTCTATAAGCTGAAGATAATCTCGCGCCAAGAAGAGTGTCATCATATCTAATGCCCTGAACTTCCTTCTGATTGATTAATTCATCAAGCGTTTTCAACGAGTCTGTGAGCGACTTACCCAAATCTTTTAAATTCGCAAAACTGGTATCATCCTTAAGTTGATCGGTAATTATTTCAATTGTTTTTTTGATATCGCGTAATCTGTCAGCAGCTTCCGTAGTGATTTCAATTTTTTCTTTTAACCGGGAATTGAACATTGAAATCCGCTTCTCTAAATCGGACAATTTAAAATCAAATCTGGAATCGAAAAGAACATTTACATTTGTGGAATCTTCAACTTTCCCATAGGAAATTTTTACTTTGTAACTGCCAGGCAGAATTGGGGAACCACCTCTTTCTTCAGAGTCTGGCTTTGGTTTTGGAGAATTTGGGAAACGGATTCCTTTTGCGTCGAGGTTCCAGTAGATCCTATTGAGACCGTCTTTTGGGGTTTTGGTAATTGTTCTGATTAATTCATTATTGGAATTATAAATGAAAATCTTCAAGCTATCTGTAAGCGATTTTATTCCAGCAGAGTCCTTTGCCTCTTCAAATTTCTCTTTTATCTTTTTCGAATTAAGATAGTAAGAAATCATCGCTCCGGAATTAAGATTTTCTCCCTTGAAAATACTTTCTCCTGCAAATCGTATCCCTGCAGGTTGAATATAAATTGATTTCTCGGCGTCGGGAATGGAAAATAATTTTAATTTCTCATTCCAAAAATCCTTGCCGGATATTGCAGCGGTTCGCAATACGCTAATATTGTCAATAATATATGCAGCTCTTCCAAAAGTACCGATTATCAAATCGTTCTCACGCGGATGAATTTGTAAATCCATTGTGGATACGGTTGGAAAACCTTGCGTCCATTTCGTCCATTCTGATCCAGCATTAAAAGAAATATATAGACCAAACTCTGTTCCCAGGAACATTAAATTTGATTCTATCGGATCTTGAATAAATGAGAGGACATAGCCATCCATCTTTGTATTTGCGGCAAGATTTTCCCAGGATTTTCCATAGTCGTGAGTATGAAAAAGGTAGGGAGTCCAGTCATCTCTGCGGTAATTATTAACGGCTGCAAAGGCTTTGGCTTCATTATACTTCGAAGCTTTGATTTGAGGAATCCACGAACCACTCGGGCAGTTCATTTTATTCGAAGTGTTTTTCCATGTTCTGCCGCCGTCCTTAGTAAGCTGCAAATTCCCATCGTCCGTTCCAACCCAAATAATATCTTTATTCAGCGGACTTTGTGCAATCGAAATGATAGTTGTATAATTTTCCGCATCGGTAACATCGTAGGATAATCCTCCGCTTTCCATTTGTTTCTGTTTTGCAGGATCGTTCGTTGTTAAATCGGGTGAGATAATTTCCCATGTATCGCCGCGGTTTGTACTTTTATGCAAAAATTGACTGCCGTAATAAATTGTGTGATCGTCAAATTCATCGTGGGCAATTCCTGCATTCCAATTAAAGCGTAGTTCTTTTCCTTCGGGATGCGTAGGGCGGATTGTTTTAGAATATCCTGTCTCGGAATCGTATCTGTAGAGCCATCCACCTTGGGACATGGCGTATCCGTAACGCGAATTACTTTTATCCGGGACAACATCAAAGCCGTCACCAAAGCCAACTTCCTGCCAATAATTATTTCTTATTCCTCCATGTTTCAGAACTCTGCTGGGACCTTTCCACGAGCCGTTATCCTGCATTCCTCCGTAAACGTTGTATGGCTTTTCCATATCATAATTTATGTGATAAAACTGTGCGAGCGGTAAATTCTCAATGAATCTCCAAGTTTTTCCTCTATCGCGGGAAATTGCCAATCCGCCGTCATTCCCGTCGATTAGATAATTTGGATCATCAGGATGAATATACCATGCATGATGATCGGGATGGATATCAGACCAAGGAATTAAATTTGTAAAATTCTTGCCGCCGTCCTCGCTCACATCAACAACAGAATAGAGATTGTAAATTCGGTTCTCATTTTTAGTGTCGATATATATCTCCGCATAATAAAACGGGCGGTTGCCAATATTTTTGTTGGAAGTTTTTTCCCACTTGTATCCGCCGTCTACTGATTTGTAAAGCGCAGTTTTCTTTGATTCGATAAGCGCGTAAACTACATTCGGGCTGCTTGGTGCAATCGCTAAACCAATTCTTCCCAACTCACCTTTGGGCAAGCCATCCTTGTCGGTTCTTTTATTCCAAGTTTTTCCGCCATCTACGGTTGCATACAAACCAGATCCCTCACCGCCGGATTTGAAAAACCATGGATCTCTTTTGAATTCCCACATTGCCGCAAAAAGTTTATCTGGATTTTTTGGATCCATAATCAAATCTGCCGCGCCTGTTCTTTGATTAACGAACAATAGTTTTTCCCAGGTTTCACCGCCGTCTGTTGTTTTATAAATTCCTCTTTCGCTGCTCTCACCCCAAGCGCTGCCTTGAGCTGCAACGTAAACAACATCAGAGTTCAACGGATTTATCAAAACTTTATGAATGTTTCGCGTTTTTTCCAATCCCAAATGTTTCCATGTTTTCCCTCCATCAAGGCTCTTGTAAATTCCTTTTCCGCTCGTTTGACTGTTACGTGGATTACCTTCTCCAGTTCCAACCCATATAATATCAGGCACTTGTTGATTTATCGCGACTGCTCCAATTGAAGCGGCGCCTTCTTTGTCAAAAATCGGATTCCATGAAATTCCAGCATTTACAGATTTCCACAATCCTCCGGAAGCTGTTCCGATATAAATTATTTCCGGGTTATTTCTAACAACGTCTATTGAAGTTACTCTTCCGCTCATACCGGCGGGTCCTATGCTTCTTGCATTTAATCCGAGAAGAAGCGACATATCAATTTCTTGAGCTGAAATAAAGAACGAAGTTGTTAGTAGAATAAAACAAATCATTCTTAAGAGACTATTAGCTTTCATTTGAACTCCCGAGTTTGCAAATATATTTTTCACATACTTTCTCATTTTAAATATCAACAGAGGCAGTATTTTAAAAAACATTATCCATTGAGTCCACTCGGAAAAACCCCAAACGGGTTAAAACCCGTTTGGGAAAGTTTGTTTTTAGCTTGTTATCCCCACGTTAAAACGTGGGGTTAATAACAATATGACTTTTCAGAGTGGACTCATCCATTATATTTTAAAATTGCGATTGATAAATCGTCCTGCCGTGGATCATCATTTCTGAATAATGAAACTGAATTTAATATTTTATTGCCAAGAATTTCCGGTTCAAGAGGTTCTGATTTTTCTATTAATTTAATTAATCTTTCCTTGCCGTAGAACTCAGCGAATGCATTTTGCGATTCCGTAATTCCATCGGAATAAAAGATCAAATAATCACCGCTGCTTAATTCAATTTCCTTTTCCTCATAATGGGATTTATCTGCTAATCCCAGAGCGAGACTGCCCTTTGATAGCTCCTCAATGCTTTTTCCTCTTTTTATTATAGGCGGTAAATGGCCAGCATTAAAAAGTTTTAGTTTCCCGGATTTACTTTCGATGGCAGCATAGATGAGCGAGGCAAAACTATTCGCGGAAATGTCGCGGTAAAAAATTGAATTAACTTTTGAGCCGAGAGTTGAAAGAGAATTAAACTCCGGCGCTAATGCTCTTATCGTTGCTTGAAGTTTTGCCATCAGCAATGCTGCGCCTAAACCTTTTCCTGAGACATCGCCTAAAACAACGCCGAATGACTTTTCGGATATTTGCAGAAAATCGATTAAATCCCCGCCAACTTCTTTTGCAGGCTGAGAATAAAGCCAGATTGACCAGCCCTCAACTTTGGGGATTTCTTCCGGCAATAGTGATAACTGAACTTTTCTACCCTCTTCTAATTCGCCTCTGGCAAACAGCTTATCTTTCAACTCAAGAAGAATTAAAAAGATCAGTAAAAATAATCCAATTAAGGTGCGATTATTACTATCAGTTGTTTCCAATAATAAAATTGCAATTCCGAGAAAAAAAAGTAATCTTCTAAAAGGAGTCAATTTTAGAATCAGCGCTTTCAATATCCAAAAGAAAGCTCTAATTCCTCTGCTAACACTGCCCATATAAGCGAGCCGCTCTTTTTTTCTTTTGAAATATAGAAATCTTTTATTGCTTTGTATTCGGTTTTAAAGGAGCGAAAAAAATTACCCTCTCTCAAATCATTTCTTAAAGTGTCTCGCAATTTTGGTTCTGGTTTGGTTTTATCCATGATCACTTATAATTTGTTCAACGGTTAGACGCACGAGCAAGAAAAATATTTGTTGTCGGCAGAATATAATTCTAAATTACAAAAATTCTTATCTTAGTTGGCAATTCTTTCTTTGTTGGTAACATTGGTCAATCCAAAATAAACGATTGGGAATCAAGAAAATGAATATAAAAATTCTTCTACTTTACTTCATCTTTTCTGTAAGCATTAATAACATCTCTGCTCAGGATCCACATGAGAAGGCAGTAAGATTTATTGTATTTGGGGATAGTCAGTTCGCCAATCCTTCCGAGTTCGAGAGAATGATTTATGAAGCCGAATTACTCGCTCCCGATTTTGTAATTCAAGTTGGAGATTTAATTCAAGGTTATACCCACGATAGAGATAAACTCCGTAGCGAATGGAGAAGATTTAAAAACCAGATTAGCCTACTTACAGCCGAGTATTATCCTGTTCCGGGAAACCATGATATAGTTACGGCTGAAGCTGAAGAAATTTATTCCGAAGTATGGGGCAAAGAAAAATTGCTTTATTCTTTTGACTACGGCAATGTACATTGTATTGTGTTGAACAGTTGGAATGGAAATGAAGATGATCGAATTGCCGAATGGCAGAGAGATTGGCTAAGAGAGGATTTGCTGAATTTAGTGGATGTAGACAAAAAATCAATTTTCGTTTTTCTGCACAGTCCGCTATGGAAATACCCGGAAACTCACGAGGGAAGAAAGGACTGGGAACTGGTTCACAAAATTTTGAAAGATTATAATGTAAAATTGGTTGCGGGCGGGCACACGCACGAATACGTTTGGGAAAATAGAGACGGAATCGATTACCTTGTTATTAACAGCGCCGGTGTAAGCAGAATAAATGAACGCGTCGGCGAGTTTTCTTCTTTCTTAAATATTACCGTTCAGCCGAGCGGCGACGTGAAATATGCCGTTATTAAAGCCGGATCAATTCTGCCGCTTGATACTGTTACTCCGGAAGAGCGCAGCTTTGCAAACAGATACAAAATAAAAGAAAGGACAATTCAAATTAGCGATTGGAAAGAGAATGAAGAACTGAGTACGGTTATTACCGTTCCAATCGAAAACTCATTAATTGAAGATCAACTTTTTTATCTTGACTGGAAAATTCCATTCGGCGCGGACTTGCAGATTGATCCAAAAAGTTTGTGGCTCACTATTCCCTCAAAGCAGAAGAGCGAAGTGAAATTTGATTTCAAATCGAAAAGTGCGCCTTCGCCAAATTTGATGCCGCAATTGAATGTAAGTTCAGAAAAGAATTTTCGATCGGGTTTTGTTTCAAGAGATTTGGAAGAAAAGTTACAACAACGAAACATAGATGAAACAAGCAGCATTGCGTTGGAAACAAAAGTTAATTTCACCGGAGTTTTCCGATTGTATATTCCGCCAATTGCAAGAGTAAATCGATTGAAAGGCGAAATTAAGATCGATGGAAAAATTGATGAAGCTGCTTGGTCTGATGCCGGAATGATCGATGAAATTGGCACGCACGATTCTGTAAACGCAGAAGTAAAAACGTCACTAAAATTTCTGTATGACAAAAATCACCTTTATATTTCTGCGTGGATGGAGGAACCGGATATAAATAATTTTACAGCAACAGCGGGCGGCGAAATTCCTTTGACGTGGAATGACGATGACATCGAGTTCTTCTTTGATACAGAAAAATCTCAGAGCGATTATATCAGACTATTTCAAAATGCAGCCGGAACAAGATTTAATTCACTTCAAAGATGGGTGGAGAATAAATATTTCAAAAGTAAATACGTGAGTGATATATTTATCGGCGAGAATTTTTGGTCTATTGAAATGCAGATTCCTTGGCGTGATATTGGCGTTACTGAATCCCCACAACAGGGAAGTGAATGGAGTTTTAATATTGGCAGGCATCGTCCAAAAGCAAAAGTGAAGGAATTAACTTGGGCGGGAGGATTGTACAATCCGCAGAAATATGGAATACTCAGATTCGAATAGTATTACTACTATTTTTCTTGGAGAGCGTCTAACAAACCACAATTTATAATTTTGGAGAATTATTGTCTGAAGAAAAAATAATCGAAGTACACGGACTCACAAAAAAGTTTAAAGATTTAACCGCCGTAAATAATCTTGAGCTCAACGTTTACAAGGGTGATGTCTTTGGATTTTTAGGTCCGAATGGCGCCGGCAAAAGCACAACCATTCGAATGCTTTTATCGCTCATTCAACCCACTAGCGGAGAAATTAGAATATTCGGCAAATCTTTGAATTCTCACCGCAATGAAATCTTAAAAAATATTGGAGCAATTGTTGAGAATCCAGATTTCTATCTATACTTAAGTGCGTACAAAAATTTGGAAATATTGGGCAAAATATCCGGCGTTCAGATTTCAAAAAAAAGAATTATGGAAATGCTGGAATTAGTTGGATTGGAAAAACGCGCTAACAGCAAGGTTAAAACATACTCTCATGGAATGAAACAGCGGCTCGGAATAGCGCAAGCTCTTCTTCACGATCCCGAATTAATTATTCTGGATGAACCTACGACAGGACTTGATCCGCAGGGAATAAAGGAGATTAGGGAATTAATTTTATTGTTGAGCAAGGAGAAGGGTAAAACTGTTTTCCTTTCGTCGCATATTCTTAAAGAGATTGAAATCATTTCCAACAGGATGATTATAATAAATAAGGGAACTACTCAGATAGAAGGAATTGTGGCGGATTTATTAAAAAGCGATACGGTTTTGGTGACTATTCAAGTTGATGACTATGAGAAAGCGCTTAGCATAATTAGCTGTTCCAAATGGAACGATGCTTTCAAAAAGAGAGATAATTCCGGTCTTATATTCGAATTAAATAAAGATGAACTTCATTTGATAAATCGTTTCCTTCTGGAAAATGAAGTGGCAGTTTCTGCGTTGATTCCATCGCGTTCGCTCGAAGATTATTTTTTGAAAATAACGGAAGGGGGCAGCGCATGATTACGCTAATAATAATCGAGCTTGAAAAAATATTCCGCAAGTGGCGCACATACATTGGCTTTATTGCTATCGGAATTTTAACGCCAATCGTCCAAATTGCGCTATCTTATCAGGGCGAAAAATATGTGAACTTTGCTACGCAGAGTTTAAGAGATTCGTTTCTCCTCACAGGAAATTTATTCAACGGTTATCTGGTTGGGTACTTGATGCTGCAAAGTCTCTTTATTCACATTCCTTTTTTAATTGTATTGGTCGGCGGTGATTTGCTTGCAGGCGAAGCAACCACCGGAACATACAGACTTTTGCTAACAAGACCCATCTCGCGTTTAAAAATATTATCGGCAAAATATTTTGCGGGAATAATTTATACAGTTTTGCTGCTGTGCTTTCTTATGTTTATGAGCCTCGTTGTAAGCGTTATATTTTTCGGGAGCGGCGAATTGATAGTTGTAAAAGGCAAAATAATAATTTTTGCATCCGACGATGTTTTGTGGAGATTCGCACTCGCATATTTGTACGCGGCTTTAAGTTTAACTACCGTGATGGG
>JAHJTX010000167.1 GCA_018829545.1 Bacteroidota bacterium
AAATAGAAACTACTTCCTTTACCTATCTCGCTCTCAACCCAGATTTCGCCATCATGTTTTTGAATAAATTCTTTGCACAATAACAGCCCGAGGCCTGTTCCCTCTTCACCGGCAGTGCCGCTCTTGGATATTGATTTATCAATTCTAAACAAACCATTTTTTGTTTCATCATCCATACCAACACCCGAATCCGAAATACACAGCCTTGCCTGACCGTTTTCGATGACCCCATTAATTTTAATTGTGCCGCCTTCATTTGTAAACTTCAATGCATTCGTCATAAGATTACGGATTACGGTTTCCAGCATATCTTTATCTGCAAAAACTTTCGTACCTTCTTGTAAATCATTGTGTACATCAATACCCTTCAATTTTGCATTTCTTTGAATTAAAGAAATAACGTTAACAGCTATATCATTTGCGTCAATAATTTCGGGATTAAATTCAAGCCGTCCCGTTTGGGAACGCGACCATTGCAATAAATTTTGAAGAAGAGAAAATGTTCCTTCCGATGCGGATTTGATGTATTCCAAATACTCTATTCTTTCAGAATCATCCAATTCATAATATTCATTTGTCAAAATTTCAGAATAACCAAGTAAGGTTATGAACGGATTTTTTAAGTCATGTGCGATGATAGAGAAAAATTTATCTTTAGTTGCGTTTAACTGCTTTAGTTCCTTGGTAATCTCTTTTAAGTGTTCGATGTTCCGTTTTCTGTCAATTGCCATAGCAATCTGCTCAGAAACGAAAACGAGCAATTGCTTTTCTTCTTCACCGTAAGCATTTTCGTTCTCGTAATCCTGCAGAACCATTGCTCCGATAGTTTTGCCCTCCAGTTTTAGAGCGATGCCCAGCCAAATTGCCGCAGGCGCCCCGATAAGTACTACTTCTCCACTGTTTCGAAGTTCTTCATCTTTTTTTTCGTCAACAAGTATATCCTTTCCGGTTCTAAGTATATATTCAGTTAATCCTTTCCCTAATTTCTTTGGTGGCTGCGGGGGATCGTATTCGTCCACAAAATATGGGAAACTCAATAATTCCGTTTTTTCATCGTACAAGGCAAGGTAAAAATTATTTGCCGGCATTAATCCACCGATAATCTCGTGAATTTTTTCGTAAAGCTTTTTCATATCCTCGGTAGTGTTTACTGATTCTGAGATGTTGTACAATGCTTTGGTAACTTTTTCGTTCTTAATTTGATCAGTAATATCATTTACAATCGCTTGAAGATAAATTTCACTGTTATGAGTAAATCTTTTCAATGAAACATTCGTATCAATTAATCTTCCGGTTTTTGTTTTATGCTTCCAATAGAAAGATAATGGAATTCCTTTCATTGCATTTGTTATTAACTCTTTTGCTTTTTCTTCCGATCGTTGTCCATCAGGCTGAAATTCAGGGGAAAATTCCCATGGCCCGCTGCCGATGATCTCTTCCTTTTTACATTCAAACATCTCACAGACTTTTAAATTGCACTCTTCGAATTTATCTTTCATTGTGAATATACCCACATCAGAAGTATCAAAAAGCAACCTGAACCTTTCCTCGTTTTCTGTTATTTTGCGGCGGGATTCACGCTGTTTTGTAACGTCCCTAAAACTCCAAACTCTTCCAATTACTTTATCCCCTTCAATCTGTGGTTTAGAATACCGTTCAAAAGTTCTTCCATCTTTAAAAAACAATTCATCTAAACTTTCTTCAGTTGGATTATTGTAAAGAAATTGAACCTTATCTAAGAATTCCTCCGAATTTTCTAATTGATCGAGCACAAAATCTATAGCTTTTTTATCATCTCTAGATTCAATAATGTGATTGGGAATATTCCACATCGTAACAAATTTATTATTGAAATTGACGATTTGACCGCGTGTATTTACAACTAATATTCCATCTGCGGTGGCTTCAAGAGTAGTTTTTAGCAGAGAAATAGTCTCTTGTAAATTCAATGAGCTATTTGCATGCTGCTCAATATTTTCAGATGCAGAAGTACTCATCCTTTCCTCTTACAGTAGCAAAATATTTTATTACATCGTAGTTTAAACATAAAGACACAGAATCCGATTTGATGCTCTTTTCTATTCATAATTTCGGTAGAAAATAATTCTTTTAATGAAAAAAAGCTAATGGAATTTTTTTTTCATGCTAGTTGAATATATAATGAAAAACCCGAATCAGAATTAGCCTTTTCTCGAACGTAGATTTTTCATAATCGAATCTATTCGAGCAGTTCTATCATTCAAGGAAGGATGCGATGATAGAAATTTTAATACTGATTCCGTTCTGTTGCCTGATATATTTATGAGCAAATTTTTTGATTCAATAGGTGAATAACCCGCAGAACTCATCAAAATAATTGCGCCTTTGTCTGCCTCAAATTCATTGTCTCTTGAATAACTCATAATGAAATAATCCGACAAAACACGCTTGCTTATTTCTTTGAGAATTGAAGTTGATGATAGCAGCTTAGAAATTGATTTAACGGAAAAATCCGTTATGATTTTTTTAAACGCATGTCCGCGAATTACGTGAAACATTTCATGAGCTAAAATGAAAGCAATATAATCCGGCTTATTTTTGATTATTTTATGAAGCGAAGATGTGATAAATATGAACCCGCCTGGAAGTGCGAAAGCGTTTGGCTCATCAGAATTAATTATGAACACTTGAAAAATTAGAAATTCTTTTTTGACCCTTGCTTTAAGTTTGGCTAGAATTTCATTGTAATGTTTATTGGCTTCAATAATATTACTTTCTAATCGTATTTCCCTCACAATTGATTTGCCCAAACTGTATTCTGCCCTGGCACTGTCAACATCGCTGCTCGATAAAGTCTTCACTATCCACTTCCCTCTCAGGAACGTCTGTCCGGCGGTTCTTCCAATATTCTCAAACGTTTTTTCAAGCATATTAAGTGTTTATTGGAAGTGTAATTATGAATTCAGTTGATTCGCCTTCAACAGTATCAACTTCCAATTTACCTTTATGCATTTGAACAATAATATCGTAGCTCAACGACAAACCCAATCCTGTACCTTCACCAGTGGGTTTAGTTGTAAAAAAAGGCTCAAAGATTTTTTCCAGAACATGTTTGGGAATTCCCCCGCCGTTATCTTTTAGTCTAACTTCCAGCATGTCGCCCACTTTTCTTGTCGTTGTCTTGAAAGTTGGAGAATAACTTTCTCCTTCTTTTTTCTTTCTTTGATTTGCGGCATAAAAACCATTATTAACAATATTTAGAAACACTCTATCCAGCGCCTGAGGATTCGCCTCAATACCCGGAAGGTTCTCCTCAAATTCATTTTCAAGTTTTGTATTAAAAGTTGAATCCTGTGTTCTAAATCCGTGATAGGCTAAGTTCACAGTGTCCTTCAGCATTTCATTGATATTTACTTTTCGTATTTCGATGGATTCCTTGCGCGAGTGCTGCAGCATTCCTTTTACAATTCTATCAGCGCGGGTTCCGTGTTCGTTTATTTTGCCCATATTTGTTGAAACATCAGCGAGAATTTCCTGAAGTATCGAGTAATCCTCAGAATCAATACTGCTTTTATGATTTTCGATTTCTTCTTTTAATTCATCAACTAAACTTATGGATAGCTTACTGAAATTATTCACGAAGTTCAGCGGGTTTTGAATTTCATGTGCGATGCCTGCAGTTAAGGCTCCCAGGCTGGCAAGCTTTTCTTGAACAACAAGTTGATCCTGCGTTTGCTTTAATTTTTCTAAAGTATTCTGCAAAGCTTCATTCTTATCCTTTAGCTCAATTGTTCTCCGCTCAACTTTTAATTCTAGAGTTTTACTATACTCTTCTAATTCCTTATTCTGCGCTTCAATTTTTTTGAAACTTTCTTTTAAGGAATCTGCCATTCCTACTAATGTGTCACCCAAAAATCCAATTTCATCATTTGCTTTATATTCATTCTTTACGTTGAAATCACCTTGAGAGATTACCGCTGCGATTTTGCTAATCTTAAGAATAGGTTTCCTAATCTGACCTGAAAAAATGAGTACACTTATTATAGCTATTCCAAAACCGATTACGGAATAAATCAGCAATCTTTCCTGCATTATTGAAACCGCCTCATAAGCTTTGCTCTCTGATATTTCTGCAATTACCACCCAGGGAATATTTTGCGGGAAAGAATAATAACAAACAATTTTTTCGTTCTGCTCTGTAGTAAAATTATTTGCGACTTGAATTCGGGTTCCGGTTTGGAGCAAACCAACTGCGTCAGTAACTTCGCTCATGCCGCTTAAATCTTTTTGAATAGGATCAAAAACCTCCCGCCCGGATTTATCTATGAGCATGATTTTGCCGTCTTCATTAAACCAATGTTTAGTAATATAATTCCGCAAATTGTTCAGAGGATATTTCGCAAATAAAAAAGCCTTTGGCGCGCC
Organism: Bacteroidota bacterium; assembly: GCA_018829545.1. Classification (GTDB taxonomy): domain Bacteria; phylum Bacteroidota; class Ignavibacteria; order Ignavibacteriales; family Melioribacteraceae; genus JAHJTX01. Next base: position 4,405 of record JAHJTX010000167.1, read on the forward strand.
TGCAATTTTAACCGGAACAATTACGCTTATCAGCCAATAATCCAGTTCCTCAATATATTTTGGTAATCCAATATTTTTGTTCTCTGAAAGGAGGTTGGCAATCTCGTCATTATTCAGCGCAAGTATTGCTTCTTGGTTTATAGATTTTTCATCTAGCAGTTTTTGAAATTCTTGATTTCGAGTGCTGACAGCAGAAGCATACTCATTTTTATCAATCTCAAAAATCAAATCCAGCGCGAGTAAATTTTCTGAACTCTGATTAATTTTTACAATAAACATAGCCATTCGCTGTCCATCAAAATCGCTGACCTCTATTCCGTCTCTAATTGTTTTAAGCGGATTTATCCACATATTGGTTGACACATCATTCACAAATTCTGCAATGTCATTTGCGGTGAAACTAAGCACTTCATTAGTTTTGCTTTTTAGCTCGTCTTCTGCAATACCAATAATATTGTAAGAGGATATTGCAACGGGAATAATTGCGATGAGAATTGCAAAAAAGTATAACTTTTTACGCCAGGTAAAATTCTTCATTTCAAAGATCCGTTTCTATTTTTAGATTATTATTTATACTTAACTGCTAGAAGAGTTATATCATCTGCCTGCTGTGCACCATTCATAAATTCTCTAATGCTCTTTTCCAAATTATTTAATAATTCATCAGCGGTTGAATACGATGATTTCATTGTCTCCTCGATTCTTTCCATCTCAAACAGCTCGCCGTTTGGATTAACTGCTTCATTAGCACCATCTGTAAATGAAAGGAAAACATCGCCAGGTTCAATTTTAACAACTCCGGTTTTAAATTGACTCTCCGGCAGAACTCCAACTGCTGGTCCCGTTGGCTGAAGATATTCAATTTCTCCAGTACTTCTCAATATTAATGGCGGATTGTGACCTCCATTTACATAAACTAATTCTCCAGTTTGAAGATTCAGATGAGCAAAGAACATTGTGGCAAACATGCCGGATTCATTATGATTAGTAAATATATAGTTGTGAGTCAGCTTAACGGTATTCAGTGCCCTTTCCGATGCGTCCACATTAATTTCCGAATATGCACGGATTAAACTTCTGAACAGCGACATATACAATGCGGCTCCTACTCCTTTATCGCAGACATCAGCAATCGTGAGTGCGATGCATTTGCCATCCTCCAAAAGGAATGCATCGTAAAAATCACCGGAAACAACCTTAGCCGGATAAAATTTTGCAGCAATATCCCATCCTTCAACTTTTGGTAAACTTTCGGGAAGGAATGTATATTGAATTTTAAGTCCAATTTCCATATCTCTTTCCATAGAAACGAGCTTATTATTGTTTTTACGGGCGCTCTTTATAAATTCAACCTCTTCAATTGTTTTATCCAAAGTCTTTTCAAGATCAGTAAAATCAACCGGTTTGGTAACAAAATCGAATGCGCCGTTATTCATTGCAGTGCGTACATTATCCATATCGCCGTATGCGGAGACGACAATTGTTTTCACATCCGGGAATAAATCCTTGGTTTTATCCAGAAGCGCAAGCCCATCCATTTCGGGCATATTGATGTCAGAAAGAATCACAGAAATATCCGGCTCAGTCTCTAATGTTTTCAGCGCCTCGAAACCGTTCTGAGCGAAATGAAAAACAAACTCATTTGCCCGGATTTTTCTTCTAAAATTTTGACGAACTAATAATTGAATATCCGGCTCGTCATCAACTACTAAAATAACTTTCGACATCAATTCCTCTTTGATTAGGAATAGCTAATATATCACAATTGTAATTCCAAACCATCATAGGCAGTAAATATTTCCAGTTTGGATTCAGGCTCATGAATTTCTTTATAACGTCTTGTTTGCTCTAAAAAGTTCTCAATTTCTTCATCGTTAAAAGTATGCTCACTATGAAACAATACTAATCTTTTTACGTTGGCTCGCACCGCCAATTCAACGCCGATTAGATTGCTGGAGTGCCCCCAATTTAATTTGAATAATTGGGCGTTGGAAAAATCATATTGAGCGTCAAAAACCAGTAAATCGGCATTCCGGAAAAAATTGATGAACTCGTAATCCGGATTCTCAGCTTCATCGTTATGTTCGGCATCCGTTGAGTATACGAATTTCTTGCCGCCCTTTACAAACTCGTAACCGTATGAATCGCCGGGATGATTTTGTTTTATAGCTTTAATTTTATATCCGGAGATTTTATATTCTTTCCCCGGTTCCAGCAAAGTAAATTCAATGTTACTCTCAAGTTCATCAAAACGTACGGGAAAAAACGGATATTGCATTTGCTTTTTAAATGCCTCTTCTAACTTTGGGTGGCAGCCAAATATTTTTATTTGATTTCCCGCAATGTATGCCGGCACAAAAAAGGGAAAGCCTTGAAGATGATCATAATGTAAATGGGAAATAAAAATATTAAAAACATTAGTTTTTGGCTCGGCTGCTTTCATGAAATCATTTCCCAAATCCCTAAGCCCGGTACCGCAATCGCAAATAATTTTTTGCTCCGTATCAACAATTTCCACACAAGAAGTATTGCAGCCGTAACTTCCCCATTCAGAAAATTGTAATTCGTTATCAAGAAATTCTTCAATCTTTGCTTCAGAATTTAGATCAATTCCATCTGCTTTCTGTATAACATTCTTAATTTTTTTTCGAAGAGATTCAGCAGTTGTTGAGCAAGGAAGCGAACCTCTTGATCCCCAGAAACGAATGCGCACATTTTCCTCAATATTATTATTTGGAAATTCAACAAAACTGTTTAAAAATAAGATAAATTATTTTTTGTAGCAAAGCGAGTTGTAAATAAAAATAAAGGCTGCCGTTTATGGCAGCCTTTAGTGAAGAAAATTTACTTCATCAAAATCATTTTGCGGATTTCTCTAAATTTACCTGATTCTACCTGGTAGAAGTAAATTCCGGAAGACATGTTCGAGCCGTCGAAATCAACTTTGTGATAACCAGCTTCTTTGTATCCCTCGGTTAATGTCGCAATTCTCTTTCCAAGTATGTCGTAAACAGAAATTGTTACATTCGCAGATTCCGGCAAACCGTATCTTAAAGTCGTAACCGGATTAAAAGGATTTGGATAGTTTTGATGAACGACAAACTCTGTGGGTATCCCATTAAGATCACTTTCGATACCGGTTATTAGTACGTGTAATTCCTCGGTGAATGATTCATTGAATGCGTCATCCAAAGCGCTTACTTTGTAATAATAATTCCCCGGAGTGACTGTAGCGTCAAAGAATGAGTATTCTTCAGATTCCACAATCAAGTTCAACGCAGAAGGCGCAAACCCGGCTAGTAAGCTCTTGTAGACCCTGTAGAAGATTATATCCGGATCATCGGTTGCTTTCCATGAAATATGAATTCCTGTGCCGTCAAATAACGCTCCTGGTTCGCCTGGCGTTTTTGGTTTTAAGTTATCAATTGAATATCCAAACTCTGGCATTGATTCATAAACATCGCCGTGGTCTCCATGAGCAACTACCATAAATGCAGTTATCCCATCGTTAATGGTTGTTGAATCTAAGAGAGTTGGAGCAACATAGCCATATTCACGATGATGAATTGCCGGCAGTCCGCCAATGTATGTCCAAATTATTCCGCCCTTAATAAATTGATCGCCAGGTTTGAATTCCTTAGCTAATGCAAAATACTCTGCGGAGGTTGAATAAGAGATAGCTCCAGTTGGGACTCTAACTTCTAATCCTCGCCAAACGCTGTAAGAAGTTACGTCTATGTTGCGGAAGTCAAATGGTTCGTTAGAGTCAAAAGCGGACGCTCTAAATACAATTTGAACCTGCAGCCCTTGATCTTGCGGCACATCCCAAATCCCCTGAATAATTGGGAACTCGTTTGCCTTTTCCAAATAAAAATCTATTCCGGATACATCTAGCCCGGAAACAATTTGGACAGGTGTTGCCGATTTATAATCCGGAGACAGATTGTAGAATTGAGGCATAAATCCTTCAGAGGCTGCTCTCACGAAAAAATCTCCAGGCGGCAATCCAAAAAACATATAGCTTCCGTCATCATTAATCGGAGCGTAAAATACCCTGTTATAATTCGGTTGCTTAAAATCAAAACCCGTAGTGTCAATTGCCGCAACTTCCCCGAATTTAACCGGACTTCCAGCGGCGTTATAAACGTATCCGGAAAGCGAACTACCTTTGGCAAGAACAAAATCAATATTGGAAGTTGTATCGTCTTCTAAGACAAAAACAGGTGTAGCATTCTCAAAATAGATGGCGTCATCATAGAATTCAGAAATATAATTTTCTTTCATTGCGTTGACAAAATATTTTCCAACCGGTAATTCGAGAACGTAAAATCCGTTTTCATCAGTATGTGTGCCCCTCAATGGAATATCAATCTTTGTTGGCACGTTATAATCCTGGAAGGCAACAATAAAAGTAGAATCAAGAGGAGCACTTCCGTCGGAAACAAATCCTGAAATAAAGCCAAATTTGTGCTGCCCAAGATAAAATTCTTGATAGTAGTAGTTACTGTAAATTAAAACAGGAATTTCTACGCGATCATATCCCAGATGTTTGCCGTCTGCAATTGCTAAATAACTACCCTGAGCAACTTCCATCTGAAAATAGCCGCTGCTATCTGTAGAGGTTTGAAAAGTTTTATCTCCACCGACAGGAGGCAATCTGATTTCAACTAATTCAATCCTAACGCCGCCAATGCCAATGTTATTATTTGAGTCGTAAACAAAGCCTTCGAATAAAGCTTTACCTGTTGACGGAACAAGGTGAAAATCAATTCCGTGTATATCATCTTCTATGGAA
>JAHJTX010000168.1 GCA_018829545.1 Bacteroidota bacterium
CTACTATTTACACTTGATGATTGTTTGGGCCCGTACGCACAGGTTGTTACAGATAATAACAATGGGATTATTGTATTATGGAATGAGTGCGTATCCGGTGTAAGAGGCAAATTAATAAATAAAAACGGAGAGATTGGAATTGTTACTAATGTTGATGAGTCTTATACTGATTATTTAGCCGGTTTTGTTGTGTCATCAAATTATCCAAATCCATTTAATCCTTCGACTACAATAATGTATGATTTACCTCAAGAAGTTAGGGTGAATATAAAATTGTATGACTTGCTCGGGCAGGAAGTTGCAACGATTGTGAATATGGATCAAAAGCCTGGCACACACAAACTGGAAATTGATCTCAGAAAGTTAAATAGCGGATTAGCGTCCGGAGTTTATTTCTACAGAATGACCGCTGGTAAATTTGTTAAAACAAAGAAAATGTTATTACTAAAATAAAAATCAGTTTAGGTTTAGTAAGATGAAAAAAATAAAAACAACAACGAAAATATTTTTTAAGCTGCTGGCAATTAATCTGCTTATGCTGAATGTATCTTGCGAAAATCCCAGCATAACGGAAGCCCCGCCGCCGTTTATTCAAATCATTACGGGGCCTAAAGATAAATCGGTGATAAATGTAAATTATGTTTCCTTCACATGGAAGGGAAGTGATAATAATTACAAATTTAGTTATAGGCTTCTTGTTAAGGATAATGACAATTTTAATCAAACTTTTTTAGATTGGTCTACTCCCAGCAAAACCGCAACCGAAGTTATTTTTTCTGACCTCGATGAAGGTATGTTCACATTTGAGATTAAGGGTGAGAGCGATGGAGAGCTGGGAACCGAATCCCGAACATTTGAGATTGACGCGGTTCAAGGTTCCTCTTTAATGTTTTTCAAAACCAAAACTGAATTAGCTGTCGGCGCAGAAAAAACTATCGGCATCTGGATGGAAGACGTAGACAGTTTAACCGCATTCCGATTGATAATTGGGTTTGATACGTCGATGGTGAGTATGCTTAAAATCAGCGATGGTGATTACGTTGATCATAAAAACTTCAGCCAGTTAATTCTACCCGGTGATTTAAGAACTTCAGCCTCGAATTCAATTAACACGATTAATAAAAGTGGGAAGATCGAGGTTTATTCGTCTGTATTAACTACAATTCAAGCAGACTTTGCCAAATCAATCAGCGGTTCGGGTGAATTGTTAAAAATGGATTTCAGGGCGAAGAAAAAAGGGCAGACCTATTTAGAATTTTCGTTGGTTGAGTTATACAACCCTAAAGGCAAGTTAATTCAATCTTACGCGCCGAGAAAAGGAATTATAATAATAGAGTAGCTTGCGCTGCTCTATTATTTAATAATCTTTCTAGGATTCAAACCAAGTAGTAAAGTACAAATTAAGAATTCTTATCTAACTTAGTAACGTGCGAGGGAATGTGGTCATCAATATTTATTTTTTCCGCCAAATTCCAATTGAGCATTATCATCTCAATAAAATCTCTTTCAGATTGATACATAACTCCATCTGAAGCTCCGATTGCTACTAAATCTTTTATGACGGTAACTTTTTGTTCGTCCGAAAAGAATTTATTTATTGTATCTCCACTGGTTACGAGCATTTGACGGGTATCTATGCGGTCGTAGTTTTTTAACAATTCATTTAAAATTGCGCTTAGTTCCAGAAGTGTTGTATTCGGAACCCAATCGTGGAGCTTTTTAATAATTGTTCCTTTCTCTTCGTCAGAAAGGTCTTTATCTGTTTCAAAAGCTAATACTATGTAAATAAAAGCCAATAACTTAATCGTGTTCTGATCATAATCGTTCATAGAACCCTCTTATTATTGTTGCCATTTTTTTAACCTTCATGAATAACTAATCACTCTAATTTTATTCATTTCTCAAAAAACTTTTTATGCTGTCTTGTTGCAGGCAATTTAAGAAAATATCATATAAAACCTCAAGAAATAAATTCATAAAAATTATCAAAGTGAGGGAAGTCATAAATTATAAAACTTCAGTTTCCAAGTTCTCTAGAAAACAAAAATTCAGAAAACCCAAATACTTATATTGTGCCTAAATAATTTTGTTACGAATATGAAATGCCTTTTTATCGGTTTAACAGTTTTAGATTTTCTGTATCCCGTTGAGAAATATCCAAAAGAAAATTCAAAAAATTTTACTCAGAACGTTATGATGCTTACAGGCGGACCTGCAGCTAATGCGGCAGTCACTTTTTCAGC
>JAHJTX010000003.1 GCA_018829545.1 Bacteroidota bacterium
ATCCCAGCTTGAAACGCAGATTACTTTACCGCCTAGTTGTGTATAAAGCTGAATTGCATATTGCGCAACATTTCCGAATCCTTGAATACTAGCGCTTGTTTTTGAAATGTCGAGATTCAATTCGTTCAAAGCCTCACGTACGGTAAAAATAACTCCGTAACCAGTAGCTTCCGTTCTGCCAAGCGAACCGCCCATTCCAACAGGTTTGCCGGTAATAAATCCCGGATATTTTCCACCATGAATTGTTTCAAATTCATCCAACATCCACAACATGTGCTGAGCGCTTGTCATAACATCGGGAGCGGGAACGTCATTCACGGGTCCAACATTTTTAGCCATTTGCCTAACCCATCCACGGCATATTTGCTCTTGTTCTCTCATGCTAAGATTATGCGGATCGCAGATAACGCCGCCTTTTCCTCCGCCGAGTGGAATATCAACAACTGCGCATTTCCAGGTCATCCATGTTGCCAACGCTTTAACAGTATCAACAGTTTCCTGCGGGTGAAATCTTATTCCGCCTTTTGCCGGTCCGCGCGCATCATTATGCTGAACTCTAAATCCTCTAAATACTTTTGTGCTTCCATCATCCATTTTTACCGGAATACTGAAATGAAATTCTCTTAATGGATTTCTTAACAATTCTCTTGTTCCCTCATCCAAATGAAGCACATCTGCAACGCCATCGAATTGAGCTTGAGCCATTTCGAAGGCATTGAATTCTTTACTAGCCACTAGTTACCTCTGTTTCACTTTGATTTTCTGTAGAATAAAACAATTATTTGCCGAATATTGGTAAAAATTGACAAAGGCTTAAAACAATTTATAAGCTGGATTTATTTTAAATAAAATAGTTTTATTACTCTTCTTCCAAAAAATCAGCAGCAATTAATATTAAATTAATTTGCACATGAAAAATATATATTGCCTTTGTGATGCGCAATTAAAATTGGAGAAAGAATGGTTAAGAGCTTCACCAGTTTGTTGATGAAGTTTGATTTTGGCGTTTAGCTCATTACTTCCATCTCATTTTCTTATCAAAATTGCGACCTTTTAAGCTTGCCTTTTCTTCAAAAATGCGTGTAAAATAAAAAAACAATTTTATTCAAGGTGGATAATTCCATATCTTTGCACTCGACAAGAAAATTTTCAAAAATAATTTGGACTCTTTAGATGAAAGGTTTTATTATCTCCCTTGCCATTGCCACCGGAATAGCATTATACATGTTTTGGCCAGAATCTGAGGTAAAGCAACCAGTTGGCATTTTAGCGGAAGATGCTCCAATCCAAAAGAATTTGCCTTCTCGATCGAAGGTATGGAAAATAGAAGGTTTTGAATACGATGCACAGGCAAGTTTCCGAGTTGAAGCAAGACTTTTAAGTAAAGAATTTTACAAATTCGGTAATGAAAGTAGCATTTCTCCTGTAGACTATGCGATTGGCTGGGGTGAATTATCTAACCAGGCTGTTGTTGAAAATATAGATTTCAGTCAAAAGAACAGATGGTATTTTTGGAAAACAGATGGTTACCCAATATCAAACAATGTTATACAAAGAAGTACCGCAAACATCCACATTATTCCGGCAAACGACAGAGTAAGGCAAATGCTCGACAAAATTAAAAAGGGCAACATTTTTGAGTTGAAAGGATTTCTTGTTGACGTTAAAGGCAGTGATGGCTGGAGATGGAGAACTTCAACTACCCGCACGGATACCGGCGGCGGGTCTTGCGAAATTGTTTGGGTTGAAGAACTTAGACTGATTAGATAATTTCGAAATCTGCTATTGACCAAAATCCTAAAATTTATATTCCTTAGCCGCTTCAATCAAAGCAAGATAGTTTTCAAATTTAACGTACTCAGGAATGCTATTTCCGGAACCTGCACAGTATCCCCCATTCATGCCAACAGATTCTATGTTCTCCCTAACTTTTGCTTTTATTTCTTCAATAGTTCCACGCGATAATAAATCAACGTCAACGTGACCAATCAAACAAAGTTTATCTCCGTACTTTTTCTTTACTTCGGCAATTTCCATCGACTTTGGTTCGATCGGGTGAATTGCATTTACGCCGCAATCTATAATCCTATCGAATACATCGTACAAAATTCCGTCAGTATGATAGATTAGAGGTTTGTTACTCTTTTTTGCTAGTTCGCCAATTTTCTTCAACCAAGGGAAAAAATATTCATCGAATACTTCAGGCGACATCATAAGTCCATTGGTGTATGCAATATCATCGCTGAACCAAATTGCATCAACTACATCGCTTTGTGCAAAGTACTCAAACATGCTGATGACGAGATTTCCAAGTTTTTCGTTCAGCGCTTTTACTAATTCCGGATTTTCGAAAAGTGCAAATGAAAATCCTTCGAAACCCATCATCTCCCACGTCATCGTGAAAATATCGCCGTACTGCCCAATCACGCCCATTCCTTCCGGCAGCATTTTTTTAACTTTTTCAAAATTAGAATAGTCAAAATCGGAAACCTTAGGGAAAGTATACTTTTCAAAATCATCAAATGATTTAATTATTCCTTCGCCCTCGGAAGCCCATTTAAAATCCATTCTGCCGTCTTCCTGAAAAACAGCTTTATCGGATTGACCAATTTTGGCGGGATTAAAATCAACTTTCGGCTGAAGTTTTATGTAATCATATCCGGCTTTATGCCAAAAATCCACATCGTCTTTAAGCACAATAATAGGTCTACCCAAAAGTTTTTCTTTAATTTTGGGATGAACTCCCAATTCTGCAATGGGGATGTATTCCGGTTTTTGGAGTCTTAAAGTTTTTACAAAATGTTCAATATCCGGTCTCATATTTTGCTCATCAGTTTATACTAAATGCTTTTTCTTGTAACAATTTTCCTGCGTGCAAATTCTACAGTGATAATCCAATTTTTTTACGTTGAGTCCAATTCCAATTATTCCGCTTACAGATTTAATTGGATTCATCAACGCAGATTCAGTTAAAGAAATCCCACAGAAATTTTTTGGTAGAAATGAAAACAGTTTATGCTGTTCGGCTACGCTCCATTCACAATAACCGGGACTGAATCTCGAACTGCAGAAATAATCCTCACCGGTTACAACTTGATTTATCTTTTCTTCAATTACATCTGCAGCGAGTTCCACTGTTTCGGAACCTATCGTATCAATTATGTACCCGTCCAGTATATTTTCGGATTGTACCTTTTTACTCCATTGATCAAAAGCGCTTCCGAGGCTGGCGGTAAAGATCGCAATCGTATCAGCTTTCCTAATTTGTGATGTTATTATTTTTTTTGAATCAAACTCAACTCCGGCAATCGAGAATTGATTTTTAGAGATTATAAAATCTAACGGAGCAATTATCTTGAATCCCGCGGTTGCCGAAACGTGAAGTTTTGCTTCATTGATTCTTTCCTCAATAGAATCTTTCAGTTGAAGATTATCACTTTCAGGCGGATAACCCATCGCTTGAAGAACCTGAGAAGTGGAAGGAGTTATTTCATAAAATGGAATCGATATTTCAATTGCATCGTAATTCATTTTCTTGGTTAATTGGCATGAAATGATTTTGCGAAAGAATGCGGATCAGGAAAATATCCGTCCGCTCCAATTTTATCACAGAACTGCCGGGATAATGGAGCCCCGCCTACAAAAATCTTTGTGGACGAATCATATTCTTTTACGGAGTGAACTATATTTTCCATGTTCATCATAGTGGTTGTAAGCAGCGCGCTTAAACCAACTATAGCGCCGGGGTGGCTTTTCAATGCATCTATAAATTTTTCCGAACTGACGTCAACTCCAATGTCTACCACTTCCCAACCTTCGCCCTTCATAACCATTTTAACTAAATTTTTTCCAATATCGTGCAGATCGCCTTTAACCGTTCCTAAGATAATTTTCCCTTTAAATACTGCTTCTCCAGATTCAAAGAATGGCTTCAAATGTTCCAATGCAGCATTCATTGCTTTGGCAGAAATCAACAGATTTGGTATGAAGGCTTTCCCTGAGCTGAACTTTTCGCCGATACGGCGCATTCCAATCAGCAAGGCATCGTTCAAAATTGTGTTCGGCTTAATTCCCATTTCGAGCGCTTGTAGTGTGAGTTCAGAAGCGCCGTCAATCCCCTTTAAATCAGAGGGATATGGAGAATTCTTTTCGGCTTTACCGATTTCTACGTACTCAGATATTTTTTGTAAGATTTGCTCCATAGTCAGATCATCATTTTTTTTGTGAAATAAAAATATTAGAACAACAGTAATAAATCTTTTTCAAGTCCGCTACTCAATCTAATTTTCAAAACCGGTCGGTTATTATCCAACAGCGCTTGTCTGTCGCCTAAAGCTTGTGCTTCTCTAAGGACTCCGAAAGAAATTGAAGATGAATCTGATTTTGCTTCATTGGGGATTGCTGTATCATTTTCAATTTTTGAAGTGAATTGTACAAACACTCCGTTCCCTGCATCGCCTTTGTGTAACTGTCCCGTTGAATGTAAAAACCGCGGACCGAAACCCGTTGTTACAGCGCACTTATATTTCTTTTGAATTTCAGATTGCAGTTGCAGCAAAGCGCTATCAATCTGCTCAATTGGATTGACATAAGCTTGAATGCTTACATATTGTTTTAATCCATCATTTCTATTCTGCTTAAGATTCTTATCAAGATAGTTCCAAAATATTTCTTTGATATTGCCGCCATCAGACTCGCCATAAATTTCTATTTCGCCATCAATAAATGAAGGAGAAAGATTAAACAATTCTCCCTTTTCCTGGTACTCTTTTACCATCTGCCGCGCAATAATTTTTGCCGATTCCACATTCGGCTGATCAAACGGTTGAATATTCAAAAACCAACCGGTAACTGCGGTTGCGAATTCCCATCGATATAATTCTTTTGCAAGATCATAAATATCATCTAGTACAATTTCAATAACCGGATGACCTTCCTGAATTAGGGTAGAAATTTTCTCGGAGTTAGAAATATCTTCCTTCAATCTAATATTTACGAAAAACCTGTCATCACTGTAATATTCCGGGGAAAGAAGTTCTTCTCTATCAACTGGCAGAATTCCTTTTCCAATTTTACCCGTGCTTTCTGCAACAAGCTGCTCGACCCAGCTTCCGAAAAATTTAATTTCATCCGACAAAACGAAAGTAAGTTTATCCTTTTTCTCTGCAGCGAATAAACCCATCAAAACGCCTAAAACCAATGAAGAGTTTTCTGCTGAATTGCCCGCGCTTTCATTCACTAACATTTGTGTATTTGCTAAAAATCTTTGTAAGTCAATTCCAATAAGAGCAGCGGGCACCATGCCGAATAAAGATAATGCTGAATATCTGCCGCCGATATCGGGATTATTCAAAAATATATTTCTGAAGTTCAAATCCTCAGCCATTTGCTGTAAACCGCTTCCGGGATCGGTAATCGCAATAAAGTGATTCGATGCTTCATCGCCAAGCTTTTCCACTGCGTAATTGAAAAAGTATTTCATAAATGAAATTGTCTCAACTGTTCCGCCGGATTTGGTAGAAACAATGTAGAGCGTTTCCTTTGGATTGAATTTATTTTTTAACGCAAGAACTGCGCCTGGATCGGTGCTGTCAAGAATTTCCAAATTCAAAAATTTGTTTTCTTTACCAAATATTTTACTAAATACTTCCGGCGCCAGACTAGATCCACCCATGCCAAGCAGCAGAACATTTTTAAATCCGGAATCAATTATTTCATCCCTGAACGAGATTATTTCATCAAGCATTGATAAAGATTCGCTTGGGCTGTTAAGCCATGCGAGCCGATTTGTAATTTCTGCTGGTTCATTGCTCCATAGAGTATAATCTTTCTCCCAAATTCTTGCAGCAACATTTTTACTAACAGCATCAGAAACAGCTTCTTGAATTTTGCTATTATATTCTAATGAATGAATTATAAATTTTGCATTACCTATTTCCATTTTAATTCCTTTTATTATTCCACTTCATTTTTAAATTTAGTTTGATGCTATATGATCAAAAATCATCTTCGAGACTTCGGCAATTATTTCTTCTCCTTTGTTTTCATCTGTCAAATTCTTTGAAAGCAAAACAATAACATATTTTTTATTGTTGGGCAAATAAATAATCGCGGAATCATGTTTAACGGTTGGGCTATGCGTAGTGCGGGATTCCGAAGCAATTCACTTTCATTTTATTACAAATTTTTGTTACTTGCCTAATCTTTCAATTTTCGATGAAGCCCGCATTATGTATAGCCTTTGTTGGGGAGTCGTTTATTTTACTTTCAGATATTCTAATTCTTTTTTTATATGATTTAAGATGCCAGCAAACCAATTAGTTAAATCACTCTCAATTGAAATGTTATGAACGTCAGTATTATTATTTGACCACTGACCATTCATAGCAAAATGGAATTTGTTTAGTTCAATGATTTCACCAATTTTAGGCCCTTCATTGTTAACAATTTTATTAAAATCTATATCACTTTTTAATAATTCAATAAAATCCTCAAAGTCTTTATGTGTTTGAGTGGAATATTTGTTCGGATATATGTGCCAATGTGGTTGGGGATGCTTATCGGTTGCATCAAGATAATTATCCCATTCTGCTCTAAAAAGTTGGGTTTTGGAATTATCTTCAGTTGCACCTTGAAAAACTGAAAGAGTAAAAAAGACACTAAGATAATTATTATCAATTTTGATAAATTTTCCATCAAGAAACTTTAAATAATCTACTCTTCTTTCTTTATCCCAGTTCTCAAGCTCAATATTAACTTGATTAATATTAATTTCGATATAAAGCCAAAAATCATCAAACCATCTTAAAACCTTTATGCTAGGATTTTCATTATGCCGCAAGTTTATTGCATTTGATATTTCATTTCCCTTAATAACATATCTTGATGGCGGATAATAATGCAAATAAAAATTTCTATTAAAAATTAGTTCTTCGCCTATTTCAGCTAATTTTGAAATGATTTTTTCCATTCTACTATTCAACTTGATAAATATAATTCTTCAAATAATCGTCAATAATTTCAAAATGGAAATACTCTCCTTTGCTAATAAGTTTACCGAAATGAACCAGTTTCTCAAAAACAAAAGTGCTCTCTAATTCTTTGGTAATTAATGGTATTGGGATATCTTTTGTATGCATTTTACCCAAGTCATACCATCTTCCACCAGCAAGTTGTTTTGAATAAATAGATAATAATTTTTCAAAGAACGGGCTATTAAATAATGAAAGATAAAAATAGTAGTAGTCTTTATTTTCAAATTCTTTTTTAGGAAGCCAAGCATTACCACGCTCAACTGTGAATTCTCCTTTTTCGTCAAACGCAAAGGAACCAGATTTTCCGAATTCAGTTGAAATCAATTTTATAGGATTGGGCAAAAGTCTTGGAGCACAATCACTCAAACTCCACCAAAAAGGGACATTTTTTTTTCGATTAATTAGAGATTCTTTATTTATTGACAAGACTGTTCCATAATAGGTTGTCACCTTTTCAGTTAATTCTTCTTCTGTATTTATTAACATCTTTTTTTTATCTGTATAAGGAAACCATGAATAATTAACGGTTTTCAATAAACCTCGATTAATTGAATCATTGTCAACAACAGGTCGAAAATATTTTCTTTCACTTTCCGGTAATTCATAAAAAAACTGTTTGCTGATTTTAAAAACTTTATTATTACCGGTTCTTACTCCTTGTATAACGTTAAATATTTCTTGAACGGATTTAAGTTTTTCTAATGCAATAGATTCATGCAATTGTCTTTTTAAACCCAGCTCTTGATGTGAGTTTATTTTCCAGTTCTCATTGTCTGGGTAACTGTCAGGGATATATATACTGTGTTTTGGATTATCCTTAACATAAGGTAACTGGTTATAAGTAATTTTTCTCAAATCTCTAAAAACATCAGTATATACATCTTTTTCATTCTTTGTCCAAAGCAGTAAGGGAACATTATTAGATTTTGGCTTTTTACCAACCAAAATACTTACATCAGTTAATGCATGTTCAAAAATGAAATTTCCAAGTTTGCCAACAAGCAATAATGATAAAGCTTCTTTGATTTCATCTCGTAAATTTTTGTAAGAGTCCATCAATAGGATTGATGACGGAATAACAGTTCCAAGGATTCCATCTTCCTTAAGATTTTGAACACTTTTAAAAACAAAAGCACTCGCAAGATTTGGTTTTTTTCTTGATTTCTCACCTAAAATATTAGAAACTATTTCTCTGTCATTTTTTACCATTAATTCCCAAGAACGAAATGGTGGATTCATAAAGATTAAGTCGTAATCATTATCCCATTCTTTAGATAAAGAATTTTCAACTTTTTCAATATTTATCGTAAGATTATCAGCCCATTCTCTTTTCTCATAGGTAAGTAAAAAATTAGAAATAATAATCGCAGATTCTGAGCTGTCCCAACCAATTATTTCAATTTTGCCAGTATAACCCCGTGATTTCAGTTGCTTCAAAACTTCCAATAGAAACTGAGAACTTCCGCAAGCAGGATCGAAAATTTTCAGATAGTTTTTTTCTTCTAAATTTAATTTTGAAAGTGAATATTCAACTATACTGCGTGCCAGGTAAGAAGGAGTGTAATGAAAACTTGAATATAGTTTGTTCTTTGACTCATAATTTGAATCATAGGTTCCCCAGAAGGTCAATGCTCTGTTATAAAAAAAAGCCTCTTTTTGTGCTTCTTGAAACAGGTGTCCAGATGAATGTCTTAAAACTAAATCAAGGTTTGGTTTAAGTTTTTTGTTATTAAAAAATAATCCATTTCTAAGGCTGTCTAAATAACTTTCTAATCCAGTAGTCATTTCTGTATTAAGAATTCCCCAATTATTAAAATCAATTTTATCTAAGTCTTTGTTCTCTTCATATGCAACTAATAATAACAGTAATTGATTAATTGCTTGAATTCCTTCCTTATCTTCATTAGTCAAGTTTCTTAAACTTCTATAAATATCAACAATAAAAGGAACAATGTCATACTCACTTTTATATGAGTCTTTTTGTAAATAGTTATAAAATTTTGGAAGATTTTCTTGAACTAAAGAAAGTTTATAATTCTCTTCTTTTTCTTTTAGCCAATTGAATAAAGAAATTTTATCATCTTTTAATGTTACAAAGTTTTTCGTATTGCTTGACCAAGCAAAAGAATAGTATTCATCAGGTGTTTTGTCTGAATTAATATCAACGCAAAAATCACCATAACCACCATTTAACAAAATATACTTATTCTGCTGTCCGGCCGAAAACAGATTTATTGGCAAAAGACCTAAATGATTTTTCCAAAAATCAATGTTATTTAATTTGCTCATACTATTACCATTGATATTACTTCGCCTAAAATACAATTTTAACTTTGCAATTTCATACTATTTGTAGTCTGTTTTAAATGCGCCCTAACTCCGGTAATTAAACCTGTCTTGTGCGCAACAATAATATCTTTCGGCAGAAGTTTGGGAATTAGATCACTGAATTTCTGAGTCTTCAAAATATCAAGCATCTTTTCGCAGTAATCTTCACGTAAAAATTTTTTCATTTCAATAGTTTTTAAAACTAATGCTAAATCTGCAGCGGTTGTGGTATTGTTCAGCCCCAAATCGTATGCTTTCATATCTTCAACACCGCGAAGAACTTTAATATCATTTGCTCCGATCTCCTTCAGGGTCTTCATCACATTTTCGGCTTTAACTAGATCAATCAAAATATTAGTCGCGAGATTACTGCTGACGGTTATCATGCTGTAAGTAAGTTCGAGAATGGTTCTATTCTTTCCTAAGTATTCATATAAACCGTCGCCGCTGTCTCTGCCGATAGACATTGAATACTCGGAGCTGTCAACAATACTCTTAAATTTATTTTCGACGAGTATCGAATCGTCTAGCGAGATTTTACTCATCGAGGCTTGTTTAAATACTTCCATCATTACCGGAGTTTTCATTGTGCTCGCTGCGTGAAAGTTTTCATGAGCATTGATGTATAATTTATTGTCGTCAGCGCTTAAATCTTCGAATGCGATAGCGAATGTTCCCTCAGTTGAGTTAAATTTTTCCTGAATCGCAATCTTTAAGGAGTCTAATTTCATTTTATCTGCCTGAGCTAAATTTAATGTTTGAAAAATGATTGAGTAAAAAAGTATAAATCCGAAAGCAGAAAACCTCTTTAATTGCTTTTTCATTTTACACCAAATAATTTTTTAATTTCTTCATTGCTAATTGATTCAATGATTTTCTGTTCACTTTCAGCGGAGCTACTTGATTTGAGTTTTTTTTGAAAATCTTCGGCTTTGATAACCGTGCAGCTACTTTTTTTAGCATAATCAAATACACTGCGATCTGAACTTATGATTGTAACGATTTTAGGATTTTTTCTTAGATCAATTTCCCTTTTAATATTTTCATCTGCCGTTTTTTTACCGGAATAATGAACCTTAATTTTTGTAGTCCCAACAAATTCTTTCTCAAATCCATCAAAATGAAGCGAGACCGTGGCTTTAATATTATTAAAATAGCGGTCGAGTAAAAATACAAGTTTTTCTCTGGACTTTTGCCCATCGGAACTTTGAAGCTGCCAAAGGTCCTTAATTTTACCTATTAAATTATTCCCGTCTATTATATAATGTTGACTCATTTACCTAATCAATCCCGAGTAAATATCTTTGCTCTTTGTAACTTTTATATCGCTTAGTTCAGGCGCTTTCAAACGCAGTTCAAATCTGAATCCTCTATAACGCCCGATAGGATTCCACGTAAAATTCATTTCCCAGCAGTGTAAATCTCTGTATACCGTAATCATCGGCGTATTCAGTTTCTTTTCAATAAAATCGTAATTTCCACTAAAAGTGAGTTTCCATTTTTCAGTTAAACTCATGCTAAAATTTAAGCCGACGCCTGAACTTATAATCGCTTCCAAATCCGGATTGCTTTTAGAATAATTGTATCTATAATTTACACTCATATTCCATGGAATAGAAAAATCAGGCTCAACTTCTTCGCGCAAATAATTGTACTCATTCCGGTTCAAATCATCCTGATATTCTTCATCCTCGTCCGCAGATTTTTTCTTTGATTTTTCCTTGCCGGATATTTTATCGCCGGAAAGACTAGTTGATACATTCAAAGAAAAATTTTTCATTCGCATCAAACCTTTTCCAACGGATGATAAAAAGGTATTTACTTTACTCCCATCTCGATAATCATAAAATGTGTAATTGGATGAGCCGGAAAAATTTAACAGACTTCCAATCTGTGTCCTATAAGTGAGGGAGAGATCGCTTAAGTTAAGACTGTCCAGCGCAAAGTTATATCCGGTACTTGCGCTTAAATTTAATAATTGAATTTTCTTCGCCTGCGAAGTGGTATCGTTGGGGTCTTTGGATGTTTTCATTTCAAAAACATTACCGAGAGTAAAAGAAATTGATTGCTTCTCCCCTATTCCCGCGCCTCCAAATATTCCTTTCTGATATTTGTCGTAACGAATAGTTTTACCACTCGTATCAACATACTCGGAATAATAACCGTATTTCTTGTCCGAAAAATCCGGAGTAAAATTGTAACCGATTCCCGGTTCAATAATGTGACGGAAGGCTTCAATTCCTAACATGTTTGTCTGTGCCATTCCGTAAAGTTTGGTTGATGCGCTTAAAGAAAAATCGTAATTACGCACAAAATTAATTTCATGAACAGTTTTATCAACAAGAGTTTTTTTTGTTGAGTCCGCGCCAACACCATCAACCCATTCTTTCTTAATTCTTTTGTCGTACCACAATTCGGTGTATTTAATACTCGGCAATACGCTGAAATATCCTAATTTAGGAGAAGCATTTAGTGAAATATTATGTCTAAATCCGCCTCTAATGTTGAACTGGTTTTCGTATTTTTTTCTTTCATTTCTGAACTGACCGGAATATGTGTAGCCTAAATATTCGTACCACTGCTGATCTCTGGAAGAAACTCCTTCCCTCTTGAATGGGAATGTCTGCGATTTATTAAACGACAAATTAGGAAGATTCTCCGTGATGCTCCCGGTAGAAAGACTTTGGGTGCGGTTATAGTTTACAGTTAAATTGGTTTTGGATTCATCCCACCGCTTTGTAAAAGTTGCGTTCGAAACAATATCCTGCTGAGTAAGATCATTCAAACGTGTGCTATTGTCTTCCAGATAAGAATTAGAAATAAACTGCATATCAGCAGAGAGTTTTGTTGTAGGATTTAAATCTTGATTATGACTCCATCTCAAATCCCAGCTTTGTCTATCACGCAGATCGGGGTCTTCATCTTCACCAATCCGAACCCGAGAAATACCTCCGGCAAAAACGCCATTGTAATTGTAACGCTTTTTATATCGGAATAGTGATCTTGCACCGTAACCACCGCGCGTATAATAATCTCCTGTAGTGGTTAGATCCGTGTAATCACTCAATGCAAAAAAGTAACCGAAATTTCTAAACGACTGACCCCTATCTCTATCTGAACCGTAAATCGGCGCTATTATACCCGATCTTCTTCCGGTCTCATTCGGAAAGACAGCAAACGGAAGCGGAATAGGAAGCGGAACTCCGCCAACGTGCATAAAAATCCAGTGAGCAAAAATTTTATCTTTTTGAATCACCTTCATTTTGGAAGCGGTAAAATACGTGTGGGGCGTATCATTCTCGCAAGTAGTAAACATACCATCTTCAATGAAATAAGTATCCTTATCAACTTTTTTTACTCTGTCGCCTTCGTACCGCGAATCTTCGCCTTCATTTTTTGCCATTGAAATAAAACCGCGGAGAGTTTTAAAATTGTACTTTATCGTATTTCCTTCATAAACTTCTCCGGCTTCAGAGAGGACAGGTGTATCTACCATTTTCACCCCGGCTGAGTCTGTTGAATCAATTACTCCAACCGCATCAACGTCATTTGTTTCAAAATCTACAAATATATTTCCGCTTTTCATTTCCGATGTTTTATACTTTATCTCTCCCTTGCCGTAGATATACATTTTCTTATTTAACACATCGAATGTTAAGGAATCGGTTGCGTTAGAATAAACTATTGCGTCAATGTCCGATCTCGTTTTTGTTTTGAGCGTGTCTTGTTGATTGATTAATGAGTCCGAGGACTGAAGCAACGTATCAGGATTAAAAGAGAATGTGTATTCACCGAATATTGTAGTAAAGGATAGAAGGAGTATCAATATTGTCGATGAAGCGCGTTTCATTCGAAGAGATTTTTTCCCTGGAAAAATAGTGGATGTCTAAAAAGTAAAATTTCAGTGAGTTTCTTCATGTACTTTATGACCAATAGATAAAAAAGATAGCCACGAAAGCGCGAAGTCACAAAGTTGTTTCTCTTTGTGTCTTTAAGTCTTGGCGGCAAATATGTTTTTATATTCTAAATAAAGAAAATATCACCACCAAGGCGCACAAAGACTTTTCATACAACCACTTGTTTATGATAAATTATATCGGCAAATCTAATTAAAATTCTGATTAACTATTGTAAGCGGTCCCGGGTAAGAAAGCTTCCCAATTGGTGTTCCAAGAACCGGATTTGCGATAATTTTAACATTTGTAATGTCCTGATTTTTACCGCCAAGTTTTAGAGCAATGTCGAGTAATTCGTTAATTCCGCCTTTGCCGAAGAATTCAATTAAATCCAATTCCATCGTAAGAGGAATGATTGTGGATTCTCCTACGCCGGGCACATTGATTGGCGCCCCGATTCTACCGGAAATTGTTTTTACACCGTTTAATTCAAGTTCCCAGGGGAATTCTTCAATAGTTATATTTTGCGGAGGAAAACCGCCGGAACCGTCATTCGGATTTTTAGCTGCAATATTTACTGTAAAACTAACCGGAAGCTTGCCGCTCGCAAACGCAGAAGTGAGTTTAACATAATCCATAGTTCCAATGTCGCTGATCTTGGCTTTTTTATCAAAAGAAATTCCAGAGACTTTAAAATTTCCAACGGTTTCCAGTTTATAGCTCAATCTGGAAACGTTCATAATTGTTTTGTAAACCGAGCATCCGGCAAAGAATGCAACAGTGATCAAAAATGCTATTACAAGTTTTTTCATTCTACACTTGACTCTCCTATTTTTTTGATAATTTCTTCCGCAACTTTTAATGCTTTTAATCCGTCGCTGCCACTTACAACAGGCACGGTGTCATCAATAATTGCGTTTATAAATAATTGTAATTCGTATTTGAGTGCGTTCAGTTCTTTTTGAGCGGGTTGTTCATAGATAACTGCTTTTTTCTTTTCGCCTATTCCTATCTCTCCGAAAGAGATAAAATGTTCAAGATTTTTATCGCCCGGACTAACCAAGCGGTAAACTTCCGAAACGCCCGTTGTAAAATCCAATGCAATATATGCGTCTCTTTGGAACATTCTCATCTTTCTCATTTTTTTCTGAGAAATTCTACTCGCGGTTACATTTGCCACAGCGCCATTTTCAAATTCAAGCCGAGCGTTGGCAATATCAATATTATCCGAAACCACGGCAACACCGCTGGCGCTGATGCTTTTTACATCGCTCTTAACAAGACTAAGAATAATGTCAATATCATGAATCATTAAATCGTGAACGACGGCAACGTCAATTCCTCTTGGATTGAACTGTGCCAGCCTGTCTGTCTGGATAAATTTTGGATCAAGATTATATTTTTCTAATGACACGAGCGCGGGATTGAATCTTTCGATGTGCCCAACTTGCAATTTTAGATTTTTTTCTTCAGCTAGTTTTACAAGCTCTTCGCCGTGTTTTATCTCCGATGTTATTGGTTTTTCCACCATAACGTGATTACCGGCGTTCAATGCTTTCATTCCTAATTCATAATGTGCGCTGGTAGTTGCTACGATTGAAACTGCATCAGTTTCACCAAATAAATTCTCCAGCGAGTTAAAAACTTTCACATTGAATTCTTCACCAACAACTTTCGCTTTTTCAGAGTCGATATCATAAATTCCAACTAACTCGCAATTATTCAAATCTGCAGCAAGTTTAGTATGGAGTTTGCCCAAATGACCGGTTCCAATAACTCCAATTTTAATCTTTTTCATAAGTCCCCGTTATTAAATTTATTATATCCGATAATTCTATCGTAACCGCCTAATTCGTCGGTGTGATAATACAAGAATACGTAATAGTCGTTGTATGTGAACCACTCATTCCCTTCAACCTCGAACAAATCAATATTGCTACCATCAGCATCTGCGCTGATATAATAATAATCGTAAATGCCGCGTTTAAGTTCCGCATAAGTAAAGTAAAGATCATCAAGTAAATCCATTCTGTACTCAGGCAAAATCCGCCAATCATTGAAAGCGCCAATCAAATAAACATCCTTATTCGGTTTATTCGCAAGGCGTAACTCAAATTTTACATTCATGTACTCAGCGTAGTCATTTTTAAAATGCAAAATCTTACTGCCTCCGTTAAAATCTTTGTGGGAATTGCTGTAAAGTCTGGAAACATCAACTCCATCATAGTTAGCGCGCGTTTCCGGAGGTTGATATTTGTAATGATTTCTTAGATCAACCTGCCTGTTCTCTTTGCCGGGACGCAGATCTTTAATTATGTAATCAAGTTTATCTATTCCATTCCATTCAATAAATCTATGTTCTGTTTGATGATCTTCAGAAACAAAAATGGGCATGGAGAGTTTCTGATTTTCAATGATTTCTAATCCAATAATTTTTGAGGAGAAAAGAGAATCGGGCAGCTTTACTTTTGTATTAAGTTCATAAGACTGACCGAGAGTTGAGTTTGAAAATGTTTTTCCTTCCAAACGGCTGCGGCTGAGATTAAGTTCAAGCGAAACTTCGTCGCTAACAACTATAAACTTTCCCTCGCTGTAAACAATACTTGTGTCAAAATAATCTGTTACAAAATATTTCCATTTCCCGGGAAATTGGATAAGCACATTTTGATTTGGGAAGTCGCCTTTATAATGAAAATCGGAGCCGACTACATCGGGATTTGTTTTTTCTAACCAAAGACTGCGCTCGACGTTATAGTCAACATTTTCTACGAAAATATTTTCATAAATATTCCAGTTTATATCGCAGAATCTAAAGTATAAATTCAAATTTGGATTCGAACCTGATTCAACGTCGAATTCGATTGTCAATTTCTCATCTAATCGAATGATAGGCGGCAAAGTTTCGTTACCGGCGGGATATGCCTTGCGGCTTTTAATTTCCAAATCGCTTCCGAAACTTGAAATAGCAAACGACAAAAATAAAACGATTAATTTCATTAGAATATTTCTACGCATTTTATTGAGGTATAAGGAACATATATTTTCATCATTTGTTCGTCTCTTACGGATTCGAGCAGCAGACCTTCGTCAAAACAGCCGATGAGTTTGCCTGTCTTAAAAACTATTTCATAAAATACGGGTTGATCTTCTATTTTAACGCCATAAACAACGCCGTAATTCTCGTTCATTGTTATGTTTACGGTCTGACCGATGAATTGCTGCCAATCGAGCTTCATTTTAACCTCAATTATTTAGGAAAGTGTTTCTAATCTGAATAAAAAAGTAGTCAAATTTCGAATGTTTTACAACGAAGTAATTAAGAAGTGAGTGCAAAAAATCGTCAATAAAAAAATCCGGATTACACTCCACCCAGGTAATCCGGATGCCGCATTCCCCGTGAAAATTTACAGAGTAGAAACTTTTACGTCTCCGCCTGTGGTTTTGCAATCCAATGCAGGCCCGCCGCCGTTTAATTCACCAATGAATTTAGAAGAAGTAATTTTGGTCACTTTCGACGTTTCAACGTTACAATCAATATCTCCGCCGCTTGTAATTAAAGCAGCATCTGCCTTAAAATTAGCTGGAAGAACTACCTCAATATCTCCGCCGCTGGTTGAAAGTTTTATGCCTTCATTTTCGCCTTTAAAAACTAATTTTACATCGCCGCCGCTGGTTGCAGCTTTTACTGCGCCGGATTCTACTTGCAAATCAATGTTGCCTCCCGAAGTGTACGCTTCAACTTTTCCATTGGAGCCTAAACATTTAATATCGCCGCCGGAAGTCTTCAATAGTTTTTCTCCTGTGGAGTTTTTTATTACAACATCTCCGCCGGAAGTTTTTGCCACCAATTTTCCATTGAGTGAGTTTGCCTTAATGTCTCCGCCCGATGTTTTAGCTTCAACACTTCCTTGAATATCAGCTATTTTAATATCTCCACCGGATGTATTGCTTTTTACATCAAATTTTTGCGGCACTAGAATTTCAATTCTAAGTTTTAGGTTAGAAAACCAATTCGAAAATAATTTGCCTTCTTTTTCCACTTTTACTGAGACTCCAGATAGAGTTTGTTCAACATAAAATTTTAGTTTGTCCTCAGCTTTGCGATTGCCCAGTATTTTTACGTTAACTTCGTTTTTATCCCAAGAATTAATTTCAACATCGCCCAATCCTGCATCGACTAGTAATTCTTGTCCCAAGGAAACGCTGAATGTCTCTTCTTTAATTAATTTCAAATCTTCGGCGAAAAGATTTCCTGCAAACAATAAAAACCAACCAAATAAAAATATTGCTGTGTAAAGTTTTCCCTTATCCATTGAACCTCCAATTATATTTTTGGTAATTAGACTAATTCACAATCATTAATGTTACAAGTCGTATTAAAATTTTATATTTAGACTCGGTTAATGATTTTTAGTTGTGTACAAATAAAAATAATTTTTGAGCTGCTATGTCATACGTTATTGTTGCACTTGGAGCCGGTTTGGGCGGAGCCGTTAGATATTGGGTTTCGACCAATATTCACAAGCATTTAACAATTATTTTTCCTCTCGGAACCTTCACCGCAAACCTGATTGGAAGCGTTATCCTTGGAATATTAATTTTTGCTCTCGATGAAAAAGAGCTTGTGAGCAGCGAGTTGAAATTGTTTATCGGCATTGGCTTTTACGGAGGATTAACAACATTCTCAACATTTTCACTAGAAACATTTAATTTGATAAAAGAGACGGAATTCTTGCTCGCGGGATTAAACGTACTTCTAAATGTAATATTAACACTTGCCGGGATATATATCGGTTATCTTTTTACGAGATGATATGATGAAAATTAATAGTGAAGCAAAACTGTTAAGAGTATTTATCGGGGAAACCGACAAACTTGGTTCAGTTCCTTTATACGAGCAAATTATTATCCAAGCAAAAAAGACGGGCATTGCCGGAGCTACTGCTTACAAAGGAATAATGGGTTACGGAGGGAATTCCAGAATTCACACTTCAAAAATTTTAGCCATGTCTGAAGATTTACCTTTGGTGATTGAAATAGTTGACAGCAGCGAAAAGATCAACGAATTTATTCCCTTCGTTAAAGATTTGTTTAAGCAGGCAAAATGCGGCGGATTGATTACTTTAGAAAAAGCCGAGATTATTCAATTCTGATAGAGTAAAAAAAAAGCCGCCCGAATGAGCGGCTTTAATTTCCAATTGAAAAAATATTATAATTCTTTCAATTCGTTGTTGAGTTTATTTATCGCTTCCTTTGCGCTGCCGAAATACATGAGAGTATTCGGATAGAAGAATAACTCATTTTGAATTCCTGCATAGCCAACATTCATCGAACGCTTATTAACGATTACGGTTTTTGCGTAATCAACATTCAATATCGGCATTCCGTAAATCGGAGAATTTTTATCGTGGCGTGCAGCAGGGTTTACAACATCATTTGCACCGACGACAATTGCGATGTCAACATTTGGAAAATCATCGTTAATATCTTCGAGGGCAAAAAGTTTATCGTAAGAAACCTGAGCTTCTGCAAGTAGTACGTTCATGTGTCCGGGCATTCTACCCGCAACTGGGTGAATTGCAAAACGTACGTTGATTCTTTTCTTCTCTAAAATATTAGTTAGATCGCGTACCGCATGCTGAGCTTGTGCCACCGCCATTCCATAACCGGGAACGATAACAACATTTTGCGCTGAATCAAGCAGCATCGCTAATTCTTCAGCGTCAACAGATTTTGCCGTACCTTGAAGACCGCCTTCACCTGATCCGCCGGAACCCGCATCTTCCCATCCGCCGAGAACAACATTCATCAACGAGCGGTTCATGCCTTTGCACATAATCATCGTCAAAATAATTCCGGATGCACCAACGAGCGCGCCCGCAATAATTAACATATTATTTCCAAGAACAAATCCTGTCATACTCGCTGCGATACCGGAATATGAATTCAATAGAGAAACCGCCACGGGCATATCCGCGCCGCCGATCGGTAAAACAAGTAATACACCAAGAATCAAAGATATTCCGCCAATAACGTATAATAAATCTGTACGGCTCGGATCAATTACAACTAAAACACCGGCAACAATTACAACTAAAAACAAAAGGATGTTTATAGGATTTTGCAGCGGGTATTTTACAACCTTTCCGGTGATTAATTCTTGAAGTTTACCGAAAGCGATTAATGATCCGGTAAATGTAATACTGCCAATCAGCACGGAAAGAACAATTGTAACCAAAGTAGAAATTTCAAAGGACATGCCCGTATTCAGTTCTTTGAAATATTCGGCAAAGGCAACCAGTGCAGACGCGCCGCCGCCGAATCCGTTTAACAAACCAACCATTTGAGGCATACCGGTCATTGGCACTTTTATCGCCAGGATTCCGCCTATCAGCGATCCAACGACTAAGCCGATGATGATGTATTCAAACGATATTACCTCTTTATCGAATAATGTAACAACGATTGCTAAAAACATTCCTAACGCCGAAAGGAAGTTCCCTTGACGCGCAGTTTTTGGTGAACCGAGTCTTTTTATTCCTAAAATAAAGAGTACCGATGCGAACAAATAAACTAGATATAAGACAATTTGCATTATTCACTCCCTATTTCTTTTTGAACATTTTTAGCATTCTATCGGTAACAAGATATCCGCCAACAACATTTATTGTGGCAAAGATCACTGCTACTAAACCAAGTACAGTGCTGATTGAAAATTCTTCCAAACCGGCGCTTATCAATGCACCAACAATAGTAATTCCAGAAATTGCATTTGAACCAGACATTAACGGAGTGTGAAGAGTTGGAGGAACCTTCGTTATCAGCTCGAATCCCACAAAAATTGCTAACACAAATACATAAATCTGCATTAGAAGATCGGTTATTTCCATAATTTATTTCCTTTTTGTATTTGATAAAAAATTCTTACAAAGTAATCAGTAATCAGAATTTCGAAGTGATCGGCAATAACTTTCTAATAACTTGCTGATCTCTTCGATCAGATATTCAATTTTATCATCATGCGAGTAAGCTAAATCTTTTGCTAAGATTAAATAATATTTGCATTCTTCGATAGAGCCTTGCGCTATATTATAGAATCTTAGTTTATCATTCTTGCCACGCTTTTTAAACCCTCTGCAATATTTGCAGGGATTGAAACTGCCGCTCTTCTAAACTGATATGTTAAACCAAACAATTCTTCTTTCGGGAATATGGTTGTCATCTCATAAACTTTCAATACAAATTCATGAGCTTTTTGCCAAACCAACAAATCCTGAAATTTTTTAGAAGCATTCATCTTTATCCACTGATTACTGAATTCTGATTACTAATTACTGACTACTAATTACTGAATTCTGATTACTGATTACTAATTACTGATTACTAATTACTGACTACTAATTACTGACTACTAATTACTGACTACTAATTACTGAATTCTGATTACTGATTACTGATTACTGATTTTTAACTACTTATTCAACATTTCTTTAATTCGTGAATGAACTACTTCTTTATTATAAGTGATCACAGAACCCTTTACAATTTCATCATCAAAATTAAGTTCAACAACACCTTCTTTTGAGATGTGCTCTAATAATGCGAGAAGGTTTTTTGCATAAACGTCCGTAGAGTGTGTAGCAACCAAACTTGGAAGATTGTTTTCGCCGATAATTGTAACATTATGTTTAACGACGGTTTTACCATTTTCAGAAACTTCACAGTTACCGCCGAATTCAACAGCCATATCCAAAACTACCGAGCCTGGTCTCATTTTTTTAACCATTTCTTCGGTAACCAAAACCGGCGCTTTTTTGCCTGGAACAAGGGCAGTTGTAATTACAATATCTGCGTGAGTTACGTGTTTGAAAATTAGTTCTTTCTGCTTTTTCAAAAATTCTTCGGAAGCTTCTTTAGCGTAGCCGCCTTCATCCTGCATGTTCTCATCGGTGTCAACTTCAATAAATCTGCCGCCTAGAGATTCAACTTCTTCTTTAACAGTAGGACGAATATCAGAAACTTCCACAATTGCGCCTAAACGTTTTGCAGTGCCAAGCGCTTGAAGCCCAGCGACGCCGGCGCCCATTATCACAACTCTTGCAGGTTGAATTGTTCCAGCGGCGGTCATCATCAACGGAAATATTTTGCCGAGAGTATTGGCAGAAAGAATTACAGATTTATAACCTGCTATGTTTGCCTGTGAACTTAGTGCGTCCATTTTCTGAGCAAGAGTCGTACGCGGAATCATTTCCATCGAAATAGAATTTATTCCTCTTTTTGCAGTTTCTTGCGCAAGATCAGAATAGTGTAGGGAATACATGAATGCAACCAGAAGCGTTCCCTCTTTCATTAAATCCAATTCGTGCTTTTTTAATTGAGGGTGTTCAACCGGTCTTTGAACTTTTAAAACTACATCAGCATTAGAATAGAGTGATTCAAGGTTATCTATAACCTTTGCACCAGCCGCAATATAACTTTCGTTGGTGTATCCAGCATTAAAGCCCGCATTACTTTCCACATGAACTTCAAAACTTTTTTTAATTAATTTTGCGGCAACATCCGGAGATATCGCAACTCGATTTTCGCCGGAGATTATTTCTTTTGGAACTGCTATTACCACATCAAATCTCCTATAGAATTGAGTATAATATTTATAAAGATTACCCTACCAAATTAAACTTATCATGTTTTTAATACAAAAGAAAAATCAAGTTTTATTGCAACTTTTCTATTTTTCTCTTTTGAACTTAAATAACGCAATACTTGGCGTTACGAAAATGAGTGATAAATAGTGTAAAAAGATTGAATGCAATTGTGAATTTAGGCGTCTATAAGAGAGTCTGTGCGACTATGAAATAAAAACCGACCACCATCGCAGGGCGCTGCAAAACCAAGCACATATTTTCATAAATATTGTGACTTAACATTTTTATAATTAGTCCAGTAGGCTTGCCCGGCTCTGACGTGGGACGATATATTAAAAATAAATTTATGTAAAATATATTTGTGAAATGATGCACTAAGGATTTGTCACTCTGAGTTAAACGAAAAGTCCAAAAATGTTAATAACTCACTTTACGTAGAACTTGTAGCACTAAGTGGCAGTTTCGTAAAAAACAAGCATTTTATCGAAGCTTCGCTTCGATCTACAATATAATTTCAGACTTTTGTGTAAGGTGAGTTAATAAAAGAGATTCTTCATCCGGCAGATGCCGGATTCAGAATAGCAAAATGGTCAATCTGCAACGCCCTGCCTCAGCAGATATTATATTAACTGTTTCAACTCTATTTTAAATTTTTCTGCGAGTTTTTCCAATTTGTAATTTGATTCACCCGATGAATTCTGCATAACTGTGTGTAACGCCGCAAAAGCTTTTAAAATTTCTCCCAGATGGAATTGAATTTCTTTTGGTGCATTTTTGCTTTCCTTCTTTTTCAAGGTAAAATCATGATTCATAAATTTTACGAAAGCTATTGTTAAATACCACTCGATCAATTCTTCAAATCTTTCCTTGCTGAAATACCATACGTCCTCGTGCAAATTAACAAGCAAAAAAGCTCTTACATAATCGTCATTCAGCAGTTCGGATAATCTCTGACGCTCGTATTCGATAAAATATTTTTCAATACTATTCAGGTTTTGAGAGTAACCAATAAGATGCTGAACATCTTCAATTGATAATAATTCTGAGTGGCGCAATAGAATTTTTAAAAGCGTTAATTCTTTGAAAACTCCCTTCTCTCCCTTGCCGAGTCTCGTAAGAATCTTTGTCAAAGAAGAATCAAGCATTAGCTTTTCATGTAATGTCTCCGCGGCTGAAGTATTTTCGGTTCCACTTTTAAAGAAGTTCAGAGTGCGAACAATAACCTCGAGTAGAATATTTTCGGAATAATTGTGCCCGCCGAAGAAGTTATAAAATGCCGGAGTAAATTTCCGTGAGCCACTCTTGGAGTTTTCATACTCGCGTATTCTGTCATTGGTAAGTTTAATGTATTCCAAACTTTGTGAATAATCTTCGGTAATGCTTTCTTCGTTTAGGTTCAAGTCAAAATATAAATTCACTTTATGCAGGAATAACTTGAATTTATTTACGATGAATTTTGCCGAGTCCTCAAGTTTATCAGCATTTGTTTTAGAACCGGTCAGATATTTGATTAACGAATTGAATTCAGGTTCATCGAATATTAGTTCGAATGCTTCTTGAAGCGGTTTAACCTTTAACTCGGCGACAGCTTTTTTTACATTTTCAACCGGATTACCATTTATCGTATTATATAGCGCTTGAATATCGCCGTTGTAATCAACCATTTCGTTAAATTCCACAAAAACAAGATATTCGAAACCGGAGAGACTGTAGTTGAATCCGTTTTTGTAAATTTCCTCTCCGTTGAACAGATGCTCTTTATTTGTGATCAAATTTTTTGCGGAATAGAAATAAGTTGAATCGCTTTTAATTTCGATTAAGTCCGAAAATCTTACACTTTTTAATACTTTCTTTTCTCCATACGCAGATATCAATTTACCCGTTGATTCTTTAAACCAAATCTCTGTGCTATCATATTTATTATTGTAAAGAACGAGCGCCTTTTGATTTTCGAACGAATTAGTAAATGCAAAAACATTCTCATTAATATTTCCAAATTGATCAAAGCAATCATATAACCAAAAATTATCCACTTCACTAAAAAGGCGGCGTATTTTCATAAGTGGAAAAATCTCCCGTTTGTGCCTTTCAACTAGCCACTCCTTTGGCTCCTCGTTATAGTACGCACGCTTATATTCCATCCCATATTTTTCTGTAAATCCTTCAACCTGTCCGTGAGCAAACATCGGAAGCCCCGGAAGCGTAACCATCAGCGTTAATACGCCAAAATATTTATCCTCCGTTCCGAATTGCTGAATCGCGGTTTCTTCATCGGGATTGCTCATAAAATTTACATAGCGTTTTAAAATTTCCGGCTCAAATTCAAGCGTATTTGTAATAAGATCGCGGTACTTTTCATTTTCCTCTTTCATCATCATGTGCATGAAAGCGGAATTATAAACGCGGTGCATTCCCAAAGTGCGGACGAAATAACCTTCCATCAGCCAGAACGCTTCCGCAAGCAGAAGAGTATTCGGCATTTCGTTATTAATTTTGTCAACGACTTCGCGCCAAAACTCAACCGGGAAGAATTCATCGAACTGATCTCTCGTCATTGAGTGATCCACCCGCGATGGAATATCGCCGCCTAATCCCGGCTGCGGGAACCATAGACGAGAAAAATGTTTTTTTGTAAGAGTCATTGCCGCATCAAACCGGATTATTGAAAACTTTTGCGCGACTTCAAAAATTTTGTCAATTACCGCCTGCCTAACTTCATGTTTTAGCAGATTCAATTGAGCGGTGTCGTTCCACGGCATATTTGTACCATCATTGCCGTGATAAATATATTTCACTTCGCCGGTTCTGTTGTCAATTCGCTGAAATACAACGGCTGCATCGGATTTATTCCAATAACCGTCTTCAATGCGGAGTTGAACTTCCGGTGATTCGGACAAATCCTCGCCCGTGAATCTATAATTCGGGAAAGGCGGGTTGTCTGCTTGAATATAAAATTCGGGATGTTCAATCACCCATTTCGAAAATATTCCCGTATGGTTAGGCACCATATCGCTGGCAAGGCGTATGCCTCTTGCTTTGGCTCTTTGATTAAAAATATCATAAGCATCGCTTCCACCTAAATCGTGCGCAATTTGATAATCGAACAATGAATACGCAGAAGCGACTGCATCGATATTACCCAGAATGTGTTTGATTTTTTTGGATGCGCTGCTTCTTTCCCATAAACCAATAAGCCAAAGTCCGTTAAAACTCCAGTTTGCAATTTGATCCAATTCCTCTTCGGGAATTTGATCCAGCCTCTTGATTTCACGTTTGTATTTTTTGGATAATTGATCGAGCCAGACGTAAACATTTTTAGCCATGAGTTTTACATTCGGCATCCAGTGAATATCCGGAGTAAATTGTTCGTACTCGGCATATTCCTCAACGCTCTTTTCAGCATATTTGTATCCGGATTTACCGAGCGCGAATTCATCAGATTGACTCAATCCGCCTTGATATACAGGAACGATTGTTGGAGTATCTGAGAATCCTGATTCAGTATCGAATGGGTAATAAT
This sequence comes from Bacteroidota bacterium, assembly GCA_018829545.1. Taxonomy (GTDB): domain Bacteria; phylum Bacteroidota; class Ignavibacteria; order Ignavibacteriales; family Melioribacteraceae; genus JAHJTX01. The sequence goes on from JAHJTX010000003.1 coordinate 25,424, forward strand.
CCTCTTTGAGCAGATCTTTGCCGGTAAGAATTCGATTTTTAAAGTTATCCTTTAAAACAATTTCCCATTTTTCGAGGATGTAATCCAACTGAGCGGAAAGACTTGATTTGTTCAATAGAATCGGCGTTTTTATGAATGTAATTAAATCTTGATTCTCAGCGCCGATTGGTAATTCATTTTTGAAGAACGTATCCAAATAGTCAATGATCTGATTGTAAAGAGAAATATCCTCAAAAAGGTTTTCATCGAAAAGTTCTTTTAATTTTTCGTTTGCTGGATTGAAATTAGAGATATTCAAAAGCAGCAATTCTTCTAACGCAATCTCATAATTTGAGCGGCTGCCGGAATAGGAATTAAGATAATCGAAAACGCTTGACTTCCCCGCGTAAACTTCAGCCGGCGGAAATAATTCTGTGAAATTGAATATCAGTTTTCTAACCTTTTCTTCTCCGAGATTGTAATTAAGGTAATCTACAGCTTTGGAGAACACTTTTGGATTTATTTCTTCTTCATATTTTCTAAATACAAAATGGAATATCTCGTCAAGCAGACCGGCGAAATTCACTTCGCTTACAGCAATTTTACTTTGATTGTCTCTCTGCGAATTTAATTTAAAAACAAAATTGCGAACTTCGGAGAAATTGGCGAAAATCACGTTGCCATTGGTCGAAAATAATGACGCGTCCAAATCGTACTTTTTCCTAACTTCCTTCGCAATGTGGAATTCGAACTCGAGCGGCTGAAATAATATCTTATCCGTTGCGTATAACCTAATTTCCTTCAATCAATATCTCCGAATCATTTAAGGCGAGAATTCTTTGCTCAAATATAACTATTTCGAAAATTTTTGTGGAGAGAACTTTTTGATTTTCTAAACAATTCTTATTCAATATAATTTACAGAAAAGATGTTGTCCAGAAAGTCTCAGTGGTTCTGTGTGAACTTAGTGACTAAGTACATATTTTCATAAATATTGTGACTTAACATTTTTGTAATTAGTCCCGTAA
>JAHJTX010000169.1 GCA_018829545.1 Bacteroidota bacterium
ATTGATTAATTTATTTTCAAGTCTATAATGAATAGTATCATATTTGTCAAACCATTCTTTACCCCGTGTAATAAAAGAAGACAAGAGTTAAGAAAATAGTAACTACTAATTAAACAATAACCAGGATTAAATTGTAACACTATTACACGGGGCGAGTCAATATCATTTCCTTCATGCAAAGCTAATATTTGTGTATAGTTTTCCCCAAGTGAGGCTAATGCAATAGTATTAAATTGAATACTCTCCTTAATTCCTCTTCGACAATAGCCTTCTGCAATATTGGATGGACACGAGAATGCAGAAACTTCCACTTGAGCTCGAACTTTATATGGAACATTTTTAAGCTCTCTTACTTTGTTTTTTACAAAGACATATAAATCGATAGATTCTTGCCATACCTCTAATTTGCGGTAACCTCTGTTTAAATTTTTGTTTCTATTTGTGAGGTCGTCACTCATGGAAAAATATATTTGAATGAATAAATGGAATGATGGATAAATGGATAAATGGAATGTTGGATTATTGGATTAATGGATAAATGGATAAATGGATAAATGGAATAATAAAATCATGAGATTTTGTATTATTCAATGTATGAATCTTGTCAGGTTATCTAACACAATTTTGATCAATTATAATTTCTTCTATTTTCCAATTAATTTATGTTTATAAATTCTTGGTAAGTTAGTCCAACATCTTTCAAAATTTTCGCAAGTGTACCTTTTGCCACATCCTTCCCCTTATGCATTGGTATAGTAGTCCATCTTCCATCTGTATGCCTATAAACAATATGGCTTCCGCTTTGCCTTATTTTAACGAATCCAAGCTTTTCAATTGATTTAATAAGTTTATCAGGTTTTATGGGATTTAACTTAGACACTTACTTCTACCTCATCCAACAGTACTTCAACGGGTACCGGCTCTCCCAACGCTTCGCGAGCTTCTATGTGAAGCCGTATAGCATCTTTAACGTTTTCTGTAGCTTCAATTATTGTATCACCTTGTGAATAGCAGCCTCTCAAAGAAGGAACAGAAACTATATAAACTCTATCCTCGTCTTGTTCCATCACAATTCTAAATTTATATGTCTTCATAAGTTATTCCATTAAAAAAATTTTATAAAAATATACAACTATTAAAATGAAATTACTAAATTAAAAGATTAATAGACAACGTACCGCTATCTGCTGTAAATAATCCCGTTATTACTGTTAAACTACCAGAGGTTTTCTATTTTAGTTACAGTTAACAGAATTAGTAACCTCATAAATAAATGTCATAAGCGTAACGCTTCTTTTCTTTACCCCGTGAATTATTGAATAATTTCTAAATAAACTTTTATAGCGTTCATTAAATAGATTGACGCAAACTTACTCACCAGCAATAAATAGTGCCTGTTTCTCAATTTCTTCAGTCAAATGGAATCCGTTTTTTCTGATTTTGTTTAAGTAGGGTTTTATCGAGGGAATTATACCGTTTAGTTTTGCCTTAACAATTACGCCTACTGTCCCGGTAATTTCAATTCCTAATTTCTGAGCGATAGTTCTTGCTCTTAGGTCATCCTGAATAATTGTACTCCCCGGAGTTTCGATAGCCAGCCCAATAATACTTGCTTCACCTTTATCAAGCTGCAAACCAAGTATTTGTTTGCGGTATATATCAGAAGTCTCTTTTATGATAATCCAATCAGGCAAAGGTTGTCCATATTCGGATGCGACCTCTTTAGTTGTAATTATTTGCCCATAGATTTTATGGAGCAAGTCTATTTCGTTAATTTTTTCCAAAACAATAAAACAACTTGCATCAGAAATAATTATTTTAGGCATTTATAACATCTTTTGACAAATCGGAAGCGGGATAATTAAATAATGAAATACCGTATGTTCCTAGTAGTTCGGCAAAAGTTCGTTTGGATAATCCAACTAGTTCCGCAGCCTGTCCAAGAGTAAGTTTGCCTTGTTCATACAGTTTTGTTGCAACGATCATTGAAACGCCTCTATCATCCAGATCCAAATTGTCTGGAATATTTAGTGTTATCGTTTTCATAAATTTAGCCAATGATTATTAAATTAAATAGTTTCAAGTAATTACTAGTAAATCAATTGAATGAATGAATGATTGAAATATACATGAGTCCGCTCTAAAAAGCCTTAATACTCAAAATGTCATTCCCATCCCGCATCAAGTGCGGGATAAACTCCAGTGGGAATTTCTTGCAAATTGTACGCTTTTTAGATTCCCGTTTTCACGGGAATGACCTTTTTAGAGCGGACTCATACATATTATTATAATTCACAATACTTAATTATCATCTTCTGAAAGCGTTTTAAATCATCGAGACTGTTATCTTTAAATCATTCAATCTCAGTTATCGTATTATTTTCTAATTTATAATTTTTGTTGGACTTTTCGCAAAAAGCTAGTATATATAAATTAAAAAGTAAAAATTACAAATTAAAAAGCTAAGAACTGTGATCAGTGACAAGTAACGAGTAAACAGTAAACAGTAAAAATAAACAAAGGAGTAAGGAGAACAAATTAAAAATTAAAAAAAACAGAGCTGTGATTGGTGATCTGACTGATTACTCGTTAAGCGTTACAGTCTTTTCACAGCTTCGCCACGTCAGTCACAATATAGGATTGTGATAACCTTGGTTATTGTTAAATTATATTCGGAGACGGACTTAAGTAAAGTTAAATTTATATTAATATTTATTGAAATAATACTTGATTATTTGTTATTTTTTTTAGTCAAGTGATCTGTCCCGATCTACCAGAGCAGGCAGTTGCAAAACGATTTATTTTAAGGGAAGATTTGATGATTTTTAAGAAAAACTAATTCCATTAACACAAACAATTTTACAGTCTTCTTCGTGCTGCAGGTTATTATGACATTACCAATTCGACAGGAAAAGATTTTTGAGCATTGAATGTTTTAGTAGTATAAATTTTTTCGACACCGATGACTTTACCATCCTTATCTTTTTTCAGAATCAGTCCTTCACCAACTTCTTCAGAAATAACCTCATGATCTGGATTTCCAAACCAAATATCAATTGTATCTTTATCTTTGCTGTAATATATTTTTATTTTGTCCATATTAATTCACCTTCTTTAGCTTTATCAGCTACGTAAGTTGTTATTAAATATCCTGTACCGTTTTCATGTCTAACTACAGTGCAATATAAATAATTTTCTATTTTCTTATAATACAGAAATACAGATTCATCAATTTTACTTTTTCTAATAAAATCAGGTTTGCTTAAAGTACTAATAATAATATTTTCTTTTCCCCTCATATTGCGATGTTTTATTGTTGTCACATAATTCCAATAATCCGTAGTTGTTCTGATGGTAACAGTTAGGGGTGTTTTTGTTTCAAAAAAGATATCGTTAGTCATTGTTATTTCAGCAAGTAATGTTGATTGAATGATAAATTGTAAAATACGAATTAAGTAATCAGGAGTCAGGAGTAAGGAGTCAGTAAAAATAAACAAAGGAGTAAGGAGTAAGGAAAACAAATTAAAAATTCTAAATTAAAAATTAAAAAGCCAACTACTTTAACCCGTGACGAGTAACGGGTGACGAGTGAGAAAACAAATTCTAAATTCTAAATTCTAAATGTAAAAAAAACAGTAATCAGTGATCAGTGACGAGTAACGGGTGACGAGTGAGAAACAAATTAAAAATTCTAAATTAGAAAGTGAGGAAGCATGACCCTCCTCCGCTTTCGCTTCGGCGGGCAGGTTGCATGATTGCATGGGTGTATGAAAAACTGTATGGTTGCATGCATACATTCATCCATGCTCTTTTCATGCTCCAATATTAGTTTCTTTTTCCACAAATATATTTTTTTAATTTTTAATTCCGCATTTGTAATTAATTGTGTTTTACTTGGCAAGAAATTCTTCAACAGAAATGTTTGCTTGTTTTAATATTGCTCTTAGAGTGCCTTCCGGCATATCACCAGAATGGTTCGGAATAGTTGTATATAAATTACAGGACTTATTATACCAAATTTCATGACTTCCGGCGGCTTGTCGATAAAATTCAAATCCGTGTTTCTTTAATTTCTTTGCAATATCTCTGTATTTGAATCCAGCTAACCTACCCAAAGCGATTATACTCCGATCACAAGAGGCATATCAAAGTTTACTTTTTCAATTTTAAAATTCGAATTGAGAATTGATTTATCATCTTGAGCTTCAAAAAGTTTTTTAGCAACATCACGTGCAATCTCTAGCGTTTCAGTGATGGTTCTGCCTTGTGCAATAAGCCCTTGAACTTCATCTGAGGTAGCTAAATACATTCCTTCCGGTAATTTTTCTATATGAATATTTATAATTCTTTCCATCTGACTTCCTTCCTATAAATTGCATACAAGTTCAAAATAAATCTCCTTCAAAAAAAGTTAATTGAATTTAAGAAGTCAGAAGCAAGAAAATTAGCGTTCAGCGTTCTGCGAGCAGTGTTCAGAGTTCAGCGTTCAGAGTTCAGAATTCAGAGTTCAGCGTTCAGAATTCAGAGTTCAGAATTCAGTGTTCAGCGTTCAGAGTTCAGCGTTCAGAGTTCAGAATTCAGAATTCAGCGTTCAGAGTTCAGCGTTCTGCGAGGAGCGTTCAGAGTTCAGAGTTCAGCGTTCAGCGAGCAGTGTTCAGCGTTCAGAGTTCAGCATATAACGGCGGCTCTTCGAAACTGAGAAGTTAGTCCATAAATTTCATGTTTTGGGAAACTATTTGTGATTTTATAAACTCCCAAAACAAATTCATGAGCTTTCTGCCAAACTAGTAGATCTGTAAAGTCTTTTGCCTTTTCCATTCTTTATTCTTGCTTCTTAATTCTGATTTCTTTAATTTTGATTCTGAAGAAACCACTGATACGCTTTTTTTATTCCCTCTTCCAGGCTTGTGGTGTGTTTCCAGCCGAGGGCGTGGATTCGGGAGACGTCCATGAGTTTTCTTGGTGTTCCGTCGGGTTTGGATGAATCGTAGATTACTTCGCCTAGGAATCCTATAACTTTTGCAATGACGTCAACTAATTCCGCTATTGAAAGATCTTTGCCGGTTCCTACGTTGAGGTGGGTTAGACCTTGATCATAGATATTTTTTGCTTGGATATTTTGTTCATGAGGAAGAATATGGCGTCTGCGAGGTCTTCTACGTAGAGGAATTCACGTTTGGGGGTGGTCATAGATTTCCTAAAAATGGTTTCTAAAATTAGTTCTTGGGAATAAATTATTTTACTGATTGAATGATTGATAATCAAGAGAAAAAATCATACTAATGATTGGGTGATTGAAAAATAAAGATTGGATGATTTATTAAAAAAAGATTGAATGATTGAAAAAACAAGGATTGGTTGATTGGATCATTCATTCAATCACTTCTCAATCATCCAATCTTTTTATATCATACTTTTCAATTAATTCTTTGACGATATAATCATCTCTCCATTCATCTGAATTTTTCAGCATCTTGATTTGTGCTTTGTTAAAATTGATAAGTTTATTCTCTAAAGAATAATGAAGCTCATCATAAGAATTGAACCATTCTTCTTCAATGATTTCAGCATTGTAAAGATTATAAGTTTGCGAATAATTTTCTGCCAATGAAGCTAAAGCGATATTGTTAAATTGAATATTTTCTTTGATAGATCTTCGAGCATAACCCTCAGCAATATTCGATGAAACAGATAGAGCCGAATCTTCTATCTGAGCTTTTGTTTTATATGAAATTGAATTAATAGAATCAATCTTTTGTTTCAAAAACTTGAATAGTTTAACAGCTTCTTGCCAAATTTCAAGTTTCCTAAAACCTCTATTAATATTTTTATTTCTCTCAGTATAATTCATAATCAATCTTACAATCTGTCAATCTCTTCTCAATCAATAGATTCTTTTCTTTTTCCATTCTTAATTCTTTCTACTTAATTCGTAATTCTCTAAAAACCATCTATAAGTTTTCTCTATACCGGTTCTGAGATCCGTTTTATGTTTCCAGCCGAGGGCGTGGATTCTGGAGACGTCCATGAGTTTTCTAGGTGTTCCATCTGGTTTTGGTTGATTATAAGGAATATTAGTTCTTGTAAATGTCGCCTCTATTTCCAATGTGGTCAACATAAATAATTTTCTTGTCTCTATCTACCCAAAAAATAATACGTACGTCCCCGATTCTTATTCTTCGATATCCTACCCAGTCGCCTGCCATATTCTTCACCCCAGTATACATATTTGGATCAGGGATTAATTTTGATAGGACCTCTTTAATCTTGTGCTTTTGCGATTCGGTTACTTTTTTAAGATATTTTACAGCTCGTTTATGAACCACAACTTTATACATTAAATATCATCCAAAGCAATATAACTGCTAATTTCACCTTTATCCCTATCGCTTTGAGCTTGGCGTAATTCTTTTATCGTTTTCTCATCAAGATCAAGTCCTAGAATTTCTTCTATTTGTTTAAACTCATTCCAGGGTATAATAACATCTGAAGGATTCCCATTTTCGTCATTCACTATTTTTTTGTGTATATCAATCATTTTTGGCCTTTAAATATTCTTTATTAGACTTTTTTAATAATATAAACATTTTTTAGAAAAAGTAATGTAAATATTTTTACTCTCAACCCTCCTTTGAACGCTGCCAACAGACCGCTGGTTGCTATTGCATTTCGAATTAAGGAGTAAGAAGCAAGAAAATTAGCGTTCAGAGTTCAGAATTCAGAATTCAGAATTCAGAATTTCAGCGTTCAGCGTTCAGTAAAGGAATAAATTAAGAGCAATCAGTGGATATTGCTTAAAGATTTTCTGAATGCATAAAGCATTTTGGATACTTCTTCTGACATCGATTCTAATTGTTCCATTATTTCATTATTAATGTATTCTAAATCACCAGATAAAATTATAAAATATTTTAACTCTTCCAGTGATCCTTTTGCTATACTGAGAAATTGTAAAAATTCCTTTTTCGACTTTCTAGAATGCCCTTCGACTTTACCCCGTCAAATCCGATGAAATGAGTTTTATTTCACTGGACAGGTAAGATTTGAGCCGATTTCCAAGGAACATTTTACCATAATATGTTTTTTACCCTGTGAAATAAAAATAAGTTATGCTAAAAGAATAAATAAAATACAAACGTATTTAATCGTTATATAAACAACTAAACTATTTCACGGGGTGAATATTTTTCTCTTTTTAAAGCATCAGATTGATTAAGACATCCTTCAAAATAAATTAAAACCAATGGTCTTCTAATCTTGGTAGATTCAACAAGTCCTTTACTATGCTGCTCAAATCTTAGGTTTAGATTTTTTGTATAACCAGTATAGAATTTACCATCAGCTAAACTTTTAAGAACATATGTATAGTAAAAATCTTCCAAAATCTAAACCTATTTGACTGGGTGAATATTAGCCGGAATTGAATATGCTGCTCTTCGCATCTGGGAAGTTAAACCAAACTTTTCATTGCTCGGAAATAGAGACGTTGTTCTGTATACATCAAGTGTTAATTGATGACTTTTCTGCCAAACTAGTAGATCTGTAAAGTCTTTTGCTCTTTCCATTCTTTATTCTTGCTTCTTAATTCTGATTTCTTGAATTTTGATTCTGAAGAAACCATTCATACGCCCTCGCAATTCCATCCACTAGAGAAGTTTTATGTTTCCATCCGAGAGCGTGTAGTCGTGAAACATCCATTAGCTTTCTCGGAGTTCCGTCTGGTTTGGTTGTATCGTATTTTATTGTTCCTTCAAAACCAACAATATCCTTAATTATAGCCGCTAATTCGCTAATGGAAAGATCCTCTCCCGTACCAACATTTATATGTGTTAAATTATTGTCGTATAAATCTTTTGCATCAACTTTATCCATTAAATAATAAATTGCATCAGCAAGATCTTCAACATATAAAAACTCACGCCTTGGTGTCCCCGTTCCCCATACAGTTACAGTGTTTGGTTCTTGGTTAATTGGTGCTTTGTTTTGATTATTAACTGAACTCTGATCGCTGACCGCTGACTTCTGTTTCTCCTTTGCTTCGTGGA
>JAHJTX010000004.1 GCA_018829545.1 Bacteroidota bacterium
AGGAGCAATTTCTGCAACCCATTGCAAAAATCTAGGCTGCCACATAGCTTCGCCAATAGTCATAATTACCAAATAAGCGAGCAGCGTTGAAGGATGCGGTCCGAGAACAAGTATGAACGTCGGCGATGCCATTACAAGCGTTCCGATAATCATCATCTTATAAGTATTCTTTTTGGATGTTAAAGCGGTCACAATCGGAGTGAGTATAAATATTAATATCGGATTCAAATTAACAAAAAATTCAAAATTGTCACTCACAAATCCTTCGAATGCCCGCTGAGCATATTGAGGAAGAGTAAGCCAATTGTGCGCAAAAAGAGTCTGCACGGGAATTAAAATAAAAATAAAAAACATGAACCGTAAATCCCTTAGAGGGAAATTCTTCATGTAAAACGCAAACTTTTCCTTTGTGCTCATTTGAGCCATTTCGTCTATTTCTTCCTTCTTAACTTCGCCTTCCTCAAGTGAGTCTATCTCAGCGTCCTTAATCGCCTTTTTGGTTAGGATTACGGCAACGACCAGCATTCCAACTACTGTCAGAACCACATATACCCAAAACACGCCGTCAATTCCGTATGCCTTTCTAAGCGGAGGTGAAATAAGCCCCGGCAAGAATCCGCCCAGATTCATAAGCGCGTACAGCATTGCGTAACCCATTGCAGAAGTTTTACTATTGGTCAGCATTTTTACGCCCGTATAACACGCAGGCTGATAAATTCCGTAACCGATAACAATTCCCAATATACCCAGCATCGCTATAACGTGGGAGGAACCCCATAACCCGCTGACTCCAACTGTGGGAGAAATAGTGAGTAAAATTCTGCCGATAAGCATTGCAGAAAGAGAGATTAGTAATGCTTTCCTCAGCCCAATCCAATCTACAGTTGCGCCGAGGAATAGCATCGCAATTGTTATTCCGGCTGTTAAAACGCCGACCATTCTTCCGGCGTCAATATCGTCCAAACCAATGTAATCGTTAAAATATATTGCTAAAAGACCAACAACGCCGAAATACGTTAAACCTTCCAACACGTAAGAAAGGTTAAGCCCAAAAAGCGCGCGCGATGTGTGCGCTAAATCTATAAACGGCTGAATTAATTCCTTAACAATTTTTGAAACGGCAGATTGATCCGAACGGGTTTTCATTTCATCCATGTATTTCCCCTTAAATTTGCTCAGAGTAATATTAGAGCGTTAATAAATATTTACTTCATGATCTAAAAGAATATTGAATTTTTCGTAAACTGCTTTTTGCACGAGTACAGAGAACTCCTGAATCCTTCTGCCGCTAGTTTCTCCGAAATTAATAATTACCAACGGCTGATTCTTATGCGTTCCAACATTGCCGATTCTTTTTCCTTTGAAACCACATTTTTCAATCAGCCAAGCTGCGGGAATTTTAACGCCGCCCTGCTCAAACTCGAACTTGGGTATGTTGTGAAATTGATTCTGCAATTCAGCGAATTTTTCGTTTTTAACTTTCGGATTTTTGAAAAAACTGCCTGCATTTCCAATTTTTGCCGGATCGGGTAATTTATTTCTTCTAATCTTTGAAACTGTTTCGCTAATCAAAAGCGGAGTCAATTCCGAGATACTTACCCTGTTTAATTCACCCCTCAAAGCGCCGTATGTTAAGTTTGGCGAAGGTTTCTTATTAAGAACAAAATTCACTTTCGCAATTAAAAATTTATTCCGCAATTCACCTTTGAATATGCTCCATCTGTATTTGAATTCACATTCGTCCTTTGTGAAAACAATTTTCTCTCCGGAATCGAAATTATAGCCTTCAAGAGAGTGGAAGACATCTTTTAATTCCGCTCCGTATGCTCCAATATTTTGAATCGGCGCTGCGCCAACAGTCCCCGGGATCAGAGCTAAATTTTCAATTCCCCAATAATTTTTGGAAGCGGCATAATTAACTAAATCATTCCATTCAGTTCCACCGCCGGCAGAAATTATAATTTCATCTTCACCGAATTCTTTTTCTTCAATTCCTTTAATGGAGTTTTTTATAACAACGCCGTTAAAGTTTTTTGTGAATAGGATATTGCTGCCGCTCCCAAGGAACAAAATCTGTTCATTTGAGGCGGTTTGCTTGCGGATTTCGATTATATCGGATTCTCTAAAAATATCTGCGAATCTATTTGCTTTAACGTCAATACCGAAAGTGTTGAATCTTTTTAAAGAGAAATCAGTGCGAATAATTACCATAAATAAATTGAGCTTTTATTTCTCTAAAAATATCTGTTGAACATTAGAAAACAAAATTAAAAATCACTTCCAATCGATGATATTCACATTTATTCCGTCAGACGATAGAATTACCGCGCCGTGTTTGTCCGTACGAAGTATCTTCACATTCGATTCGAGTAATCTATTTATCACATCGGGGGTCGGGTGTTTGAACATATTGTCCAATCCCGCGCTTACCAATGCCACCTTAGGATGAACAAATTTCAAGAAGTTGTCGCTGGTACTCGACTTACTGCCGTGATGACCGACTTTTAGAACTGTGCTAGTCAAAAATTTTTTGAATCGCTTCAACAATTTCTTTTCTGTTTTAATTCCTGCATCACCGGTGAATAAAAACGAGTTTTCGCCGTAAACCAACTTCATAACTCCGCTTCTGCTGTTTGAACCTTCCCCTTGCAGATCGTCCTGTTCGTTTAGAATATACAATTTAGCGCCGCCAATCAATAATGACTCGCGCTTGTAAAACCTTATCGGGATGCGATTTTCATTCACAAATTTTTCGAAGACAATTTCTTTTCTTACAGTGCTATCCGGTTTGGGCATGTATAAAGTATCAATTATGGACTTCTCGATTAAAGAGATTATTCCTTTGTAATGATCCGAATCTACGTGAGAGATGAAAGCGTAATCAATTTTTTCAATTCCGAATTTTTTCATCAGCGGGTAAATAATTCTTTCGCCGGAATCGAAATTGATTTTTGCATCGCCCGCGTCCACTAAAGCTGTTTTGTTATCGGGAAACCTTATTAAAAAAGAATCCCCCTGCCCGACGTCAATCATAACGACATTTAAGCGGCTCTCTTTAATAAGCTCGGTATTATCAAGAGTGCAAAACAAGAAAAAGTTTGCTGTAATTAGGACTGCGGTAATAATTTTCGCCCTTATCGAAAGCATAATTTTATATGCCCATGCGCCAAAACAAATCGCGAGATAAAATATTATTGAATCAAGCGTAGAAAATTCTCTAATCTCAAGATGCGAGAATTCAAGTTTGCCCGCAGTGTTAACAATGTAAAATAAAATATCAGTAAGAACGTTGTTGGCATCTCCATAAATAAAACCGAGTTTGCCGATCAAAGCCCCAAACGTTAGAGTTATTATTCCCAGCGAAATAATCATTGCTATCAACGGAATTACGAGTAAGTTGGCGAACAACCCGACTATTGATAATTTGCCGAAATAATAAAGCGTGAACGGCAGAGTTCCAATCTGAGCGGAAAGTGAAACGGCAAAAAACAAAAGCAGTTTTCTGGTTATTGTATCTTCTTTGAAATACCGCGATATAAAAAAACTGAATTTGGGATAAACCACTAAAATTGAAATCACAGCGGAGAAGGAAAGCTGAAAACCAGGATTGAACAATTCGTTCGGATTGATTAATAATAGTATTAACGCCGCTAATGCCAAAGCGTGTTTCGCATTGTAACCTCTTCCGGATAACAAAGATATTATCATAATCACAGCCATTAGAGTTGCCCTAAAAACAGAAGGCGGATTCCCCGTGATTAGCAAAAACATAATTAAACCAATAATCGTAAGAATATATCTCACGTAAATATTTAATCTGCTGAAGAGAAAAATAAAAATTAACGCAATAAATCCTACGTGAAGCCCGGACACAGCTAAAACATGAATAACTCCTGAATTGATAAAATTTTCTTCCGTCTCATCGTCAATGTTTTTCCGATCAGCCAATAATAATCCCTTCAACAGCGCGGATGCATTGGCAGAGTGGAATGATTCAATTTTTTCGTTAATTACTTTCCTGGCATTGTGGATTATTCCATCAAAACTGAATCCGCTATTTGTATTTACAGCAATATTCTTTTCATCGTTCACATAAGCGGTAGCGCAAATGCCCTGCCGGGATAAGTATTCGTAATAATCAAATTCGCCCGGGTTACGCATTATTTTTGCTTTTTGAATAATACATTTCAATGAAATATTGTCACCCGGCGAAAGTGAATTATAAATATTTTTAATCTCCTTTCTGCTTTCCAGCTTAACTCTGCAAATTATGTCGAGCGGTTTTATAACCTTGCCGCCGGCAAACTTCAATGAATCCGTTTCCACAACTAGAGTGAAATCATATTCTTTTGGAAGATCAATTTGTTTTACTGTGCCGTAAATTTCCGCATTCTTTATCCGCGTTTCTTTAAAAGGATAAACCGTTGAATGGTAATTTCTTATCGCAGAATAGGAAATTCCGGCAAATAAAATATTTACAACAATTAATATGTTTAGAGTTATTTCTCTACTTGAAAGGAATAAATTAGTTTTTGAAGTAATAATTAATAGACAGATGAGCAATAGAAATGCCGTTCCCCAAATGAGAAGCAAAACTGGAATTTCTATTGCGGTGAAGTGTTGAACAATAATCCCGAGAATAAATATAATTACGAATTTTACTAATGGATATTTTAACATCAGCTCAACTCTAAAATCGCGTCTTTAATTTGATTGAGACTACGAATTTTTTCGGAAAGAGACTTTGCGTGTTTCCCTGCGCTAATGGTTAAAGCGGGATTTCGCGTGTGGGATTTTATTGAAAGATCTTCCAAATTTCCGTGATCAGAGCAGATTAAAAGTGTCATTTTATCAGGGATATTTTGCAATAAATGGATTAAAAAGTCATCCAATAAATTAAGCGTAATCTCCTTTTCATTAGCATTTCTACCGTGACCGAAATGATCCGTGAGATAAAATTCATAAAGAGTGAAGTTATTATTGCCCGCAATTTTGATGAGGCGTTTTGCCGCTGCAGCGCCTGATATTTTTGGGAGTTTATATTTTAATCTTTCATTCCAACGTCTGTTATCAATGTCCGCGGTAAGCGCTCTCCCTTTCCATAAATCGGTTGACGTATTGAGCCTAATACCGCTCAATCTGCAGGAAAGCGAAGTAACGCTTAATCGCCTCCCTCCGGCTTTCAAATAATTAAAAAATAATTTCGGATATGCGTTCACAAAAAAAGCTTTATCTCCCCTATCAAGAAAAGTCTTGAAAATATTTTTTTCTTCTAGAATGGGAATTAAAGTGGAGTATGGATAAGGTCCGAAATGCTTACCAACAAATTGAGGCGCATTTATGCCGCAAAAGATTGAGGTTTGTCCAGTACCGCTTTGAGGAAGCCCTTCAACACCCATGCATGCATCCACCGGAAAAAGATACTTTCCACTATTCTTTAACGATCGGTTATCAATATGAGGAATATCTCCGAATATCTCGGAAATAAAATTTCTCTTTCTGGAAAAGAACGGATTATGTATTTCATCCTTCTTCCCAATTCCGACACCGTCCAGAAACACCATAAGAGTCGAATGCATTTTAACCCATTATTTGTTATTCCCTCGAATCCAATTTACAAATTATTTGTAATTAAGGGAGAAAAATCTAAAGGGGTTTGGGCGGTATTTTTATGTATATGGAGAAAGAAATGTCTGGGGGATTTTGTTCGTGGTTCTTAGTTCGGAGTTCTTAGTTTCATTACTATACAGTCGTTGTTAACATGCAAAGTAAACAGCAGCTCTTTAGGAGAAAAAATTTTTATTGACTCTAATTCATACTAATCTTAATTTGACCTTGATTAAATAATGGGGTTGTGTATGCCTCATATTTTTTCCCCTTTCTTGCCTTCCTAAAACTGAAATCGGTATAATATTTCTTTGCATAGATTTGATATTTTCATTTATAGGTAATAAACCCTTTGGTAACTCGATTCTATCAGCAAATTTGTGGAACAAGAATTTCGATGCAATTCAATATCTAAGAAATGGCTAATCAGTTGTTCCGTTTTAAGACAGTCACCATAATAACCAACGATAATAATTGACATACGATATGTTTATCGATATATTTACCGCAAAACATAATCGGAGATTATAATGACTACGGTAAAAATATCACCAAAGTATCAAGTTGTAATTCCCAAAGAAATTCGCAATAAGTTAAAGTTGCGACCAGGGCAGAGACTTCAAATTCTCGAATTTGGAGATAGAATTGAGTTTCTTATTCTAAAAAACATTAAAGAGGCTCGCGGCTACTTAAAAGGGATGGATACGAATTTTGAAAGAGAGGAGGATAGATTATGAATTTAGTTGATTCCTCAGGCTGGTTAGAATATTTAACTGATGATAAAAATGCTAAGTTCTTTGCTTCAGTCATTGAAAAAACTGATGAACTATTAGTATCTCCCATAAATATTTATGAGATATATAAGAAGGTTTTGAAAGAGAAGAATGAGAATTTTGCTTTACAAGTTGTTGGTTTGATGCAGCAAGCAAAGATTGTTGAAGTATCTTCTTCGATTGCAATACAAGCTGCGAAATTTAGTTACGAATATAAAATTCCTATGGCAGATAGTATCATTTACACGACCGCAAGAATGAACGATGCCACTATATGGACTCAAGATTATGATTTCAAGGATTTGGATGGAGTAAAGTTCATAAAGAAGAATTAGAGTTGTTCATTCATAATTTAGCGTGTAACCAGCATATAAGCCGGCTGCAGCTATACAGAGCTACATAGATACTTGACAAACTTTCTTACTAAAGAAACTTTCCACTTGAAACACAAATTGTAAAAACTCTGTTCGCTTAATTGTTAGTTTGGTACTTAAATAAAAATTGAATAATGAGATTTGTAGACTTATATTCGCAATAAAGAGGAAAAGTAACCAAAGGAATGAATGAACAAGCTGGCTATGATACACTTAAGAATATTAAAAAGCTTAGTATTGCAGAACGTATTCTTATCGTCGAAGATATTTGGGATAGCATTATCACATCA
>JAHJTX010000170.1 GCA_018829545.1 Bacteroidota bacterium
GATTATGATTATGATTATGATTAAGATTAAGATTAAGATCAGGATTAAGATGATTGGGGATTTTTTTATATTTGTTCTGCATTCAAAATAAATAGTCAGAATAGAATTGTTTAATTACAAACTCACGATACAATACAAAGGAACAAATTATTCGGGTTGGCAGATTCAGGAAAATGCCGATACCGTTCAGCATCGCATCAAATCTGCTTGCGAAACGATTTTGAGATATGATGTAAATCTGATCGGTTCCGGAAGAACGGATGCAGGCGTTCACGCACTTGGGCAGGTTGCAAATTTCAAATGCGAGAATGAGATTGATATTCCTTCGTTTCAACATTCGCTTAATTCGATTTTACCCTTTGATATTTCCGTTAGCAGCGTCGAATTAGTCCACGAAAATTTTCATTCCCGATTTGACGCAAAAAGAAGAAGCTATTTGTATTTTATTTCGACAAAAAAATCACCCTTTTATAAGGATTATTCTTATTATTACAGAAGCCGAACAGAATTGAATATTGGCGATTTGAATTTGCTGAGCAAGGAATTTATTGGTAAACATGATTTTACTTCATTTGCAAAAGCGAATTCAGAAACCGAAAATAAAGTCTGCACTGTTTTCGATATCGGCTGGAGAAATGTTAAGGGGATTGTTCTATTCAAAATTGAAGCGGATAGATTTCTTCACGGAATGGTAAGAGCGATAGTGGGAACAATTCTCACCGCTGCGGAAAATTCGTTCGATGAAAATTATATTATAAATATTTTCGAAAAACATAACAGATCGGAAGCGGGAAGAACAGTTCCCTCTGAAGGTTTATTTTTATATAAAGTGAGATACTAAATGAAAATTGATTTACAAGGAAAGGTTGTTCTAATCACCGGCGGATCGAGGGGGATTGGAGCGTCGTGTGTTAAATACTTTGCGGAAGCAGGAGCTGAAATTGCATTCACGTTTAGGGATAATTTCGAAGCATCGCAAAAATTAATTAGCTCGATCGACCCACTAGTAAAAATTAAATTTTACCAGGTTGATTTAGAAAGTGAAATGGAAATCTGCAATTGCGTTGACAGCGTGTTAATGGATTTTGGAAAAATCGACATCCTTGTTAACAATGCTGGGATTTGGAAGTACGGAGCAATTGAAAGCATGACGCTCGATCAATGGAGCGAAACCATCAATATTAATCTAACTTCTGCATTTCTATTTACGAAGTTAGTCCTCCCGGAAATGAGAAAGAGCAATTACGGAAGAGTAATAAATATTTCTTCAACGGCTGGTCAACGCGGCGAAGCGTTTCACTCTCATTACGCCGCTAGTAAGGGAGGAATAATTTCATTCACTAAATCGCTTGCATCAGAAATACGCATGCAGAATATTACGGTAAACTGCGTAGCTCCCGGATGGGTCGATACAGACATGAGCGCTGAAGAACTTCGCGAGGAGGGAGCGCAAGAGAAAATGCGTGAGTACATTCCTCTCGGAAGAGCCGCAACACCTGATGAAATAGCTGGACCGGTACTCTTTTTAGCTTCATCACTTGCCGATCATGTTCACGGGGAAATATTAAACGTAAACGGCGGAAGCGTTCTCTGCGGATAAAATAGGAATTAGTATGGATTTTTTAGCGTCGCTTCATCCGGTAATTATTCACTTTCCGATAGTGTTATTTATTGTTTACAGTATATTTGAAATTCTTGACCGCAATTCTAAGAACTATGATTACTCGAAAATAGCTGTTGGGATTCTTCTTGCTGGAGTTTTAACCGGGATGTTTGCTCTGCTAACCGGAAATTCCGCTGCGCAGTCTGCTGTTCCGTTAAGCGAGAGCGCTAAAGAGATTCTTGATCTGCATGAGAGTAACGCTACATTTATGATTTTTTTCTACATAACCCTTGCAGCGTTTAGAATCTGGACGCAGCTTAAAAAGAAGATTACTCATAAAATTAGAATGGCTTTTATTATACTTTCTATTTTCGGATGGATTTTAATTTATAATACCGGAAACGCCGGAGCTATACTTGTTTTTAAACATGCCGTCGGTGTTACAATTCCCAAGTGAAATATATCGTAAAGTAATTCAAATAAATTTTAATATTCACAAAAGTGAAGGAATTAAAATGGAGAATATAACTCTTGAAAAAAAAGGCGCAGTTGCTGTAGTTACTATCTCACGCCCGGAAAAGTTGAACGCATTAAACAATGCAACGTTGGTAGAATTAAAGGACGTATTTCAATCGCTAACAAGGGATGATTCAGTTACAGCAATTGTTTTAACAGGAGCGGGCGAGAAAGCATTCGTCGCCGGAGCCGATATTAAAGAGCTTAGCGAATCCAATTTGCACACAGGCGGCGAGTTCGCAAAATTTGGGCAGGAAATATTTAATCTGATCGAGCAATCAGCAAAACCTGTAATTGCAGCAGTTAATGGTTTTGCTCTTGGCGGCGGTTGCGAGCTTGCTTTATCGTGCCATGTAAGACTCGCTTCGAAAAATGCAAAGTTCGGACAACCGGAAGTTAATTTGGGAATTATTCCCGGCTATGGCGGAACGCAGAGGCTGACAAGATTGGTGGGCAAAGGAACGGCGATGGAATTGATACTTACCGGCGATTTGATTTCTGCCGATGAAGCGTATAGAATCGGTCTGGTGAACAAAGTTTACGATCAGAGTGAACTTCTTGATAAAGCAATTGAACTTGCAGAAAAAATTTCTTCAAAGGGACAGGTTGCTGTTAAAAATGCAATAAGAGCAATTAACGCAGCGGGTGAAACTCCTCTTCAAGAAGGTTTAAAGATTGAGACAGATTCGTTTTCAATCTGCTGCGGTTCAAACGATTTCAAGGAAGGAACTTCAGCGTTTTTAGAAAAAAGAAAACCAGAGTTTAAAAACACATAATTCCCAATACGGTATTAAGCAAGATGGATTTGAAAAAAAAGACAATTATTGTTCTAATTGTACTCAGCGCTTTATTGTTGATTTCGAATATTATTACTGAATTACTGAAATCATCTGATGAGGATGATAAAATTGAAATAAGCGCAAAGCAGATAGAAAATAATTTTTTAAAGATTACCGAACTTTACGGTATTGATGTTGCTTGGATACAAATCAAAAAGATTTCAAGTAAGAATAATGATTCGCTGAAGCACATTTATTCGGCAAAAATTCCTACCGATGTAACCATCCCATCCATGATTAAAGACTTCTCTACTCTGTTTGCAGATCCGTCCGTTGAGATTGAAACCTACGAACGCTCAATTAATGGGAATAATCTTTTGAGAGTATCGGTAAATGAGGAAAGAAAATTCGAAGCGCATTTGAATTATGATAAAAATATTAACAGAGAATTTGCCAGAATTGGGTTCATCATTAAAAATGCTCCGATTGACCTTAACTCGATTATTAATTTCAAGAATCTTTTCCCGGCAGATTTTGCTTTACTATTAACTCCTTCGGATGAATCAAAAAATATTATTAATCCTCTCAAGAAAAATAAGATTAAATACTTGATCGATTTGAACGATAAAATTTCTTCCGCTGCTTTTGAAATAGAGGAGGGCGATTCGAAATTCAAACTTCAGAGAGCGGTAGTTGCAATTATCAGCGTATTTGGTAGAGACGCAATTTATTTTTTCAATTCTTCATCAGAGCTTTATAATTCGGTGATTTTCAATTATGTGCGGGATGAGTTTCGTAAAAGAAAAGTTAAATTGAAAAACCATAGTCTCTTAACTAATCTATCGGGGGAAAGGGATGATTTAATATCTCTGTTTAAGTTTTATGTTAAGAGCGGAATTTCAAATCAACCTAAACTTCTGTTAATTGATTATGAAGATGCGATTGTGTTAAAGAAAGAAATCAGCGCTGTGAAAAAAGCAGGGCATAAGTTCGGAATTGCAGAAAATTACGTGGAATAGTTTTTAGAGAGAGCCTATTACATTCCCCTCAAAGTCTAATTCGGTTACTTGTTCCCATTCTATTCTATCAAGCGACTTCAGAATTTCATTTTTATTACCCACTATAACCGTTACAATATTTTCGGGATATAAATATTTATCCGCCATTTCAAGAACAGTTTTTGTGTCACACTGTTCAATCATTTCGAGGTAGCGGTCAAAATAATCGGATGGAAGATTATGACTTACTAAAACCATAACATTATTTGATAGCTGATTGTTCGTTTGAAATAGCGAAGGAAACCGCTTAATTAGATATGATTTTGCGAAGTCAACTTCCTCATCGGTAACGTCATTTTTAATTCGATTCATTTCAATCAGAATCTCGTTCAAGGCGTCGACAGTATTTTCGGTTTTTACCGCTGTCGCAATACCAAAACTGCCGGATTCCTTATTGTAATCGAAAGATGAATTAACACCGTAAGTAAATCCTTTTTCTTCGCGCAAATTGTGGTTCAATCTGCTCGAAAATTGTCCGCCAAGAATAGTATTCAATATGCTCTTACCGAAATAATCCGGATGGCTGCGGCTGTTAGTCAAATGTCCAATCCTCAACTCTGATTGTGGAGCATCCTCTTTATTGCAAATAAATAAATGTTTCTTACTTGTTTCGGCAATCTGCAATTGACTAGCTTTGGTTTTCCCAATATTCTTCCAGCAAGAAAAATTACTTTCTAATTCATTTAATAAATCCCTTTTGGAAATGCTGCCAACCACGATTAAATGTGAATCGGAAGGACAAAAATAATTCGAGTAGAAATTCAACAATTCGTCTCGGGAAATACTATTAACATCATCATATTTTCCAATAACCGGATGCGCATAAAAAGAAGGGGCATAAATTAGATTCTCAAATAATAATGAAGCTATTGAACCGGCGTCATCACGAAGCTGAGTAATTTTAGTTAGCAGCTTATTCCTTTCTCGTTCAAAGTCGCTATGATTAAAATCCGGTTTGGTTATAATTTTCGCAAGTAAATCCACAGATTTCCTAAAATTATCGGTAAGCGAAAGCATAGAAAAATAAATCAAATCGCTATCGGTCGAAGCTCTAAAAATTGTTCCGAGCGTTTCAAATTCATCGTCAATTTCGAGAGAGCTTAAACCCGCCGCGCCTTCGTCAATCACAAGTGAAGTTAAATATGCGAGACCCTTTTTATTTTCTGGATCGAACTTGCTGCCCGCATTCAAAAGAAGATTTAAATGAATGATGGGCAGATTATCCTTCTTAATTAATGTTACATTCAAGCCGCTGCTAAGTTTAAAATTATCTAACTCCGGAAGAGTAAATGATATCTCTCCGTTTGCGGATGGTTTTATTTCTCTATTTATTTTCATTCTTAGGAACTATCCTCAATTCAAAAAATTGTTTCGACAAATAATTTTGCGAAACGAATTTAATCGTCTCTTCATTTACAAGCGTGTATCTTTCCAAATCGTAGATGAAAGAATTTGGTTCCTCTAACGTGCAATTATAACCGTTTATCTGATCAGCCAAGCCGTCAATCTTTTGCAGTGAATATATAAACGTAGAGTTATTACTATTTTTTGATTTTAGAATTTCTTGCTGCTCTGGTCCGGCTGACTTAAACTTCTCAAGAATATTAAAAATTTCTGCTTTAATGCTATCAAGAGAAACTCCTGGCTTGGCAGTTGCAACTATGACGAAAAGTCCTTCTCGATTAGCGGAGTACTGAAAGCAGCTAACATCCTGCACCAAATCCAAATCAAAATGAAGCCGTTTATTTAACCGCGAATTTTTTGATCCGCCCAAAATATCGGCAGTCATATCAAGCGACGCGTCATCTATTCCGTACAGCTTATCAGACTTCCACACAAGATAAATTCTAGGCAATTGAACATTATCATAATGAACAAATTCCGAATTGAGTTTTATTTCGAATTCCGGAATAGCAACATTGGGAATCGTCTCTGATGAATTAATTTCTTCAAAATATTTTCTTACTGATTTTTCCGCGCTGCTATATTCAATATTTCCAGCAACGACCAAGCTGCAGTTGTTCGGCGAGTAGTATGTTTTGAAAAACTGTTTAACATCATCCAGATTGAATTTTTCGATATCTTCCATCCATCCGATTGTAGGCGAATGATATGGATGATTTTCCGGAAATACATTTTTAAAAATTAATTCCCACGCAAGTCCATACGGCTGATTATCACACCGTTGGCGGCGTTCATTCATAACTACATCTTTCTGATTCTGCAGTTTTTCTTCTGTGAGCGATGGAAGAAGAAAACCCATTCTATCGGATTCCAGCCACAACGCTAGTTCCAGCGAATCTGAAGGAACGGTTTCGTAGTAATTAGTTCTATCCAAACTCGTGGAGCCGTTTAAGGAGCCGCCGGCTTCCTGAATATATTGGAAATGCTTTTCCTTCGGAACGTTCCGTGAGCCTTGAAACATCATGTGCTCAAACAGATGCGCAAATCCGGTTTTACCGGGCGCCTCATTTGCTGAACCTACTTTATACCAAAGATTAACTGCGGTAAGCGGAAGCGAATTGTCTTTATATAATACTACTTCAAGCCCGTTATTAAGAACAAATTTTTTGTAATTAATTTTTAATATATCACTCATGCATATCCGGATTATTTCAAAATAAATTCGATGTTTTCAAGTTTGCCGTCTATATCCGGCTCATGTTCAATATTCAATATTTTGCAGAGAAGGGGATTGATATCGATATTTTGCAAGGTTCCGGTCTTCATATTCTTTTTAAATTCCGGACCGTTTGCAATAAATATTCCATGCATATCCATAAAATTATTATCGTATCCGTGATTACCGCCGGATATACTATATCCATTATTATTGCTATTTCCTTTTTTAATAAGCGACCATCCCAAATCTGCGACAATAATAATGGATGTAATCAATTCATTTTTATTGTAATGGTAGTAAATAGGAAATTCATACTTTCTGTAAACTTTATAATTCGATTCACCGCTTTTAAATTTGTTATAAATCTCTTCAATGTCATTGGAGTCCTTAGGCTCAATCATTCCAAACGCTCTATCGCCTTGCAGATAATAATCGTATCCGCCTACTATTTCGTCAAGCACAATGGTTCTTTCGGAACTAACATCCGTCATTCCATGATCCGAAACGATGATAAGATTAATACTGTCTGCAATTGAAAGACACTCAAGTTTAGAGAGCAAATAACCGGTCACTGAATCCAACCGGCTGATGGATTCGTCAATTTCTTTGGAAGTAGTCCCAAAATCATGACCGTAAGAATCCGTATCGTGAAAGTAAAGAGTTATAAATTTAGGACGGTTTTCATTCGGCAAGTTTAACCAATCGATCACGCCATCAACTCTTTCCTTGTATGGCTTCTCGTGTTCATACTTCATGAAATAATTCGGTCTGCGTTTTTCCGCGTTTAGTTCCGAGCCGGGCCAAAAATAACTTGCTGTAATTACGCCCTGTCTTTTTGCCGTTTCCCATATTGCTTTGCCTTTGTACCATTCCGGATTTCTAACCGCGCTTGTATCGCCGATTCTAAATCTCTCGCCCGTTTTCAAATTTGTGAATGAGTTTGAAATAATGCCATGGTTTTCGTTATACATTCCCGTTACAATTGAATAATGATTCGGAAACGTCTTGCTGGGATAAGTTGGTTTTAATGATATAGCCCGCACTCCATCATCAATTAATTTCTGAAGATTAGGCGTTAATCCTCTATCGAGATAATCCCATCGGAAGCCATCAAACGAAATTAAAATGATGTATGGTTTTGCAAAAAGTGAAACTGAAAGGAGCAAATAAATAAAAACGGTCTTAATAAATTTTCTATTCATGTCAATCAATTGTTGTTAAAAAATGGAGGTTGAATTTACGAAATTAAATGGTATTAAACTCCTGGATAAGTTCTGATTTATTCAAGCCTTGGGGAATTGTAAGTACCCTTCCCGCCCTCCGTATCACGATCTTGCCAGCCGGCAGAATGGTTTGGCGTGAGAAGGAGGGTTAAATATATTGCATAGAAGTTCTTTAAAATAAGAAACCCCTCGGTTGAGGGGTTTCAAAAAAGAAATAAATATTATCTCAGAGGACTATAGTCCTATTGAAATACCAACATTGAATGTTCTTGGAAGACCAGCAAATACTTCAGCTGCGGAAGCCCCATGAGGATCGGCAATAGTTTCTCTCTTGCCGTCTCCATCCTTATCAATCTTGTAAGAAACATAAGAACTATTATCTGCTGCATCCATGACATACAATTCGTCAAGAGCATTGAAAACATTAGCAAATAACTGCAAATTAACGCCAGAAAACTGGAATGGAATATCATATGCAAGATGTAAATCAAGAAGACCATATGAAGGAATTTTCCAGCTTTCGTCTGTATCTGCAGGGTTAGTTCTGCCGAA
>JAHJTX010000171.1 GCA_018829545.1 Bacteroidota bacterium
ATTTAATTGGGAAGATAGATTTACAATTAACGCCATGTGGGGTACATCGAGTAAAGATTTTTATGTAGTGGGCAATAACGGAAATATCGCTCATTATGACGGCAGCCCTTCGGGAACCGGATGGAAGAAAATAGAGAGCGGAACGGAAGAAAGAATACAGGACATTTGGGGAGCCCGAAACAATAAAACAGAAGATTGGGATGTTTTATGTGCATTATCTCCGGGGTATGGAATCGGGCAACCGAAAATTCTTAAAATACATAAAGATAAGACTGTAGAAAATATACCATGGGTAGAAGGACGCGCCGTACGTTCTGTTTGGTTTAACAATAAACTAATTACTTTTGCTTGCGGAAGCGGGGTATTCAGAAGAACTATCGATAGACAATGGCGTGAAATAGCCGGGATTGATGTATTAAATGCGGCTACTGAAAGGATCCGGGGGCAAGCGATAAATGATATATTTGTTGTGGGAGATTTTGGTGCTGTAATGCACTTCAACGGACATGATTTTCAATTATATCCGCAACCATCAACTATAAGTTACGAATCGTGCGATTATAAAAATGACATATTGATAGCCGTTGGTTATAACGGTTCACATTCTGCGGAAATCATAAAAATGAAACGTTAAATGGGGGAAAAAATGTTTTCAACAGGACGGTCACCACCATAATTATACTCATTTGTTACCTAATTAAATAAATAATTTTTCTAAAAAAGGAGTAATACTATGGAACAAGCTATGAAAACAACAATTACATTATTAATTGTTCTGATTTCTCTTATTGATATGCATAATATAACAGCTCAAGACATCATAGTTCACCCTTCGGTAATTAAAAAACCGGTAGGTTTTGCTATTTCCGGACCTTTAAGAAACAATCCGGTAGTTTCATATTCTGATTTTGAAGCAAAAGAGATACCTATTAATAGGAAGATTAATCCCAATATACAACCGCCAGACTTCAGTAAAATACTGTTAGATCCTGGCGAACAGACACAATTTGGATTAATTACAGGTAATTTGGTTAATAATTATGCCGGTCAAAATACTAATTATTATCCTCCGGATGCAAATGGAGATGTAGGGAGTCTATATTATTTTCAAGCGGTAAACACGACTTATACAATTTATCGAAAATCGGATGGTTCAATAGTAGCCGGACCCTCAGCTTTGAATACATTATTTAACCCATCTTTACCTGGTGTTCAATATAATGATGGCGATCCAATAATTCTATGGGACGAACATGCCGACAGATGGTTATTTACTGAATTTTCAGTAGATGGTTCAAATGATTATATGCTAATTGCTATCTCAACAACTGATGATCCAACCGGAACTTGGTATAGTTGGTCTTTTGATGTAGATGATAAGCCTGATTATCCGAAATTCGGTATCTGGAAAGACGGCTATTATATGGCAACAAATACACCGTTAGGAAATGACGTTTATGTTTTTGATAGAACAGCAATGATTGAAGGGGATTCAAACTCAACAATGATAGGTTTTGATAATCCTAATCGTCCTTCTACTTTCGATGAATTTCATTGTATTTTGCCACTTGACAATGATGGCGCCTGGGCTCCTACAGGAGAACCAGGGCAATTTATAACGATTGCTGACGACGATCAGCAAAATCCGAATGATGCACTTTATATTTATGAACTTGATGTTGATTGGGCAGAGCCGTCAAATTCTACTTTTACCCGTACTCAAACGATAAATGTTAATTCTTTTAGCGGAGATTTTAACGGTACTTGGAATAATATTCTTCAACCCGGAACGTCACAAAAACTTGATGCGCTTTCTACAATATTAATGCATAGAGCCCAATACAGAAATTTTAACGGGACACAAAAAATTGTTTGCACGCATACAATTGCTGAATCGTCAACAGAAGCGGCAATACGATGGTACGAACTTGAAAATACGGGTTCGGGTTGGTCTATTGCTCAACAAGGGACATATAATCCTGATAATGTAAGTCGATGGTGTGCAAGTATTGCGATGAATGACGTTGGCGAAATTGCTATGGGATACTCTGTTTCAGACGGTTCATCAACTTATCCAGGTATTAGATTTTGCGGACAATCAAATTCAGCGCAGCCCGGTATTATGGATATTGCAGAGACTACGATTTGGACGGGCAGTTATTCTCAACTACCTGTTCCTGGTGAGAGTTCTGGTAATCGTTGGGGGGATTATGCAAATATTTCAATTGATCCGAGTGACGGAAAAACGTTTTGGTTTACAACTGAATATAAAAAAAGTGCAACACATACAAAAGGGACAAGAATAGCAGCAATTTCAAGCTTTAACTATGTAATAATTGATCAGCAACTTCAGAATGGCGCTTCAACTGATAGCGTTGCTCTTTGGGAAGGAGGAACACACTTTCAAAAATATCCTGTGCCGCATCCGTCTGATTTTACGATTGGCAGCGAATTTGTTCTTCGCGGAGCGCAAAAAATAATTTCAGATCAAAAATTTAACAATTGGAGTAAAGACGATACTGTAAAAAATCATAGGGTCTTTTTAAAAACGGAAGATTTCCCTGGAATTTTAACGTCTAAATTTAATCCAATTTATTTCGGTATTACTATTAAAAATAATATTGAAATGATAGATTATGACCCAACGAATGACTCGATTTTATTCAAAGACCCCTGGCTAATTGATTATCCTGATCCCAACTTCGGTAATAACATACGCAATAGGGGAATGGATAACGCCGGACCCGACAAATTAGAATTTAAGAGCCGTCCCTCTCCTTTTTATCCCGATTATTCAACATCTTATAGCGGCGACGTTTACCAAGGCGTCTTCCTCGAGCAAGGGTATTCCGACCCAAACAAACCCTACTACACCGTCAAAGCAATCTCACCGCAGCCAATAACTATAAACGGCAGAGACCACACATTTTATTTCCAGAACTGGAGCGTAAGCGGCGCGGCTGTTCAAAATGCAAACTCGTCCTCAACACCGGTTGTGTTTACAAGCGGCAATGCAACCGTAACGGCAAATTTGAAAGGCACCCAACTCTCCTCCCAAACAGACGCCTTTTTAACCAACAGCCAGCGCAAGTTTGTGCGTACAGACGATGGCAATCTTCATCTCGTTTACAGCAGTATGGGCAAAGTATGGTATGAGATAAGCACAAATAACGGTATAACCTGGCAAATTGCAAACGGCGGTCAACCGCTAAGCGGAAGTAACAAAGGTAAACTGCCGGCAATTGATTACAGAGGAGATTTTGTGGTGATAGTTTGGCAGGAAGAAGATGTCGGAGCTTACGATATAAAAATGGCTAAGTTTATCGCAGGTAATTATATGTATGGCGGAACTATTTTTATGGATATTGATCTTCCATATAGCTCCAATACAAACCCTGTTGTCTCATGGGATGGAGAAGGAAGGATATTGGTTATGTGGAAAAGAGACGAAGATAATGTGGGAGATTGGCCAATTGGAATTGTATTTAGCTATGGATCCCTAAATTCGTTTGGCTGGAACGAAATGGATTTTGGATTGATACCCAATACGAATTCAAATTCTATTAATCCGACATTAGCAACAGATAAGACATATAGCATACCTTCTACTTATCATTTGGCATGGGAGCAGACATCGGGTTCTTATTCATATATTAAATATTTCGAATTATACAGAGATGGAAGAGATGGATATCAAAAAATACAAACAAGAACATCTTCACCGGAAACACCTTCGAGCGGCGGCGGGTTCTGGACAAACCGTAAGCCGAGCATAATTGCGCTTGATAATAATACGCCAAGGCTCGCCTGGATAGGCTACGCACCCTGGTACGGGTCGCGGGTTGTTTTTAGAGCAAAGCAGACAAGCGGTTCCTGGAGTTCTATATATAATTACAGCGGATATAGTGTTGAATCGGTAAATATTAACAGAACAGACAATGGTAGTTATGTTTTTAGTTTTAGCGACTTATATAGCGGTTCTCAACTCAAATATGTTAAGAATTCAAATTTATGGCAGATACGCAGTTTCGGAATCACGGGTAAAGATGTACAAGTCGGCAATGCTGCTGATTTCAACAATATGTACGCAATGGCGTTTCAGACAAATGCAACACCTTACAAATTTGTTCAAACCTCAAGCGTAGGTTCACTTCAGAAACAATACCCTAAAAAGATATCAAACGGAAGAGCTGCGGTTGTTTCAAAAGGCGGTTCCGAGTTTATTTATGTTGTAGGCGATATTTCTGTTGATGATAAAGAAATAGACTTTGTAGAAATTAATCATTCAACTCAAGTAAAATCTTTGCAGGATATGAATAA
>JAHJTX010000172.1 GCA_018829545.1 Bacteroidota bacterium
ACTTAGGAGATTACGAAAATGATTTAACAGGCTGCGATACTCTTTTAAACGCCGGTTACGTATATGATAATGGAAGAGATAATATCTATGGTAATTCTCCTGCTCTAATAATTGATGTTATAAATGGACCTCAATCATTCATCCCCGCAGAAACATATATTGATATAAATGGCAATAATCAGTTTGACTTTTCTGTTGATACTCCTTTAGACTCGGCGTTTCTATTTAGCGGCTGGCAAATACCAGCTCAGTTCATTCTGGGCGCTAAAAATTTGGGGATGACTTCGTTTAATCCTCTCTTTCAATATTCTATCGAGGTGGATCTAAATAACGAAGTTCACTGGTGGAACCATTTAAGAGGGATGGAACATTATGATGGTTATTTCCATGATCCATGTAAATATCATGGCGGAACTGTTATAGGCGGTGTTGATTGCAGCAGCGTGAATCCTCTATTTGTATTTTCAGGCGATCCGGTAGCCAACGCAGGTTGGATTAATACCTATAAAACCGATCAACGAGTCTACGTTAACACGGGTCCTTTTACACTTTCGGCAAATGAAACGGTAGAGATTATTGGCGCTTATGTGCTTGGCAGAGCGGAGGAATCTTTATTGTCTGTAAATGAAGTAAAAAGAACTGATCGAATTGTTCAGACGATTTTTGACAAAAACTTTATTAAACCGGAAATAGATTTAGAGATTGAAGTAAATGTGATTCGCAATGAAAATTCTATTGAGCTTATCTGGGACGCCTCCGAATTCATAAATTTTGCCGAACAACTTACAACAGATGATGGCGGCAGCGTTTACGATATGCGCTTTGAAGGATTCGAAGTTTTTATGTTTAGAACTGCATCGACCGCTGAATATGTCAATGGCGAACTGAATAAAATTAAAATCGCGTCATTCGATTTGGAAAATGACTACGGCGATATAATTATTGAGAATACGCCGACTGGCGAACGATCAGTGAAGTTCAAAAAAGGAATACAGCTCAATCGCGAAGAGTTGGCAAATCACGATTACTATCGCATAGTTCATAAAATAGAAATTGATCCTTTCACAAATAATAATCTGATAAAAGGCAAACCGTACTATATTTCTATTTCAGCTTATGCGCTTAACATTCCATTTTTAGAAAAACTGTATCCGCAGAAAGCGAATACTGATATATATTTAATCAGCAATAAAGCATTTTGGGGGTTCCTAGAAACTCCTCAAAAGATAATCTGCGGTAGCACAGGTGTTGTTCCCGGAGACGATGCAAATCGTTCATTCGCAAAGGGGATTGAACTTGAACATATAACCGGTGGAAGCTCCGCAAAATTATACTATTCAATTCTGGCTCAAGAGGAATTAAAACCGGACGATTATTTAGTCACATTCGAAAGAGATTCATTTGCCGCTAAATACAAAATTACTTGGAGTTTAGTGAATTCCAATACAAACGAAATTTTAATACATAATTCCGATCAATACAATTCTGAATTCCCGGTAAATTATGCAGAGGGAATTGGACTGAATATTGAGTGGATAGAACCTGTTCAACCATCTGGGGCACTGACCGAAACTGAAAATTGGTTGAAAGCACCATCAAAATATACGGGTGCAGTTTATGTCGGATATGATATTGATTCTGTAATTCATGCTGAGATTGTGAACATAAAAGAATCATACGCAATTTCAGCAAACGATATGCGACGTGTAGAATTGCGATTTGGCAAAAACAGCAATGCGTATAGATATTATCGAGCAAATCTATCTACAAGATATTTGTATCCAAATCAAAATGATCCAACTTACGGACCCGGAGTTATAGAAGTGCCGTTTCAAGCGTGGGTTAAAGATTATCAATATGGCGAGGAATATCAACTCGCTATTGGCTATACGGAAACATTTTACAGGGGTGTTGTTGATAATCAATGGACTCTTTCCGAGAATTTCTATGAGACAGGCGAATATATCGTAGTATTCAATACTCCTTATAAATCTGAATGTAATGACGTAGTTTACACAGGCACATTTACCGGTTCTGCCGCGCAAAAATATGCGGATGTGGGCAATGGGTACAGAATTGATATTAATAATCCGAATTACAGTATCACAGACTCGATGGTCGCTATTGCAAAAAGTCCGTGGTTTAGCGCAATGTATGTTGTTGCTTTGGAAAAAAGCGATACTGCTTCTAGTTTTATTCCCACTGGGACTTATGTGATTACACCAAGCTATCCCTTAACCGAAAAAGACACATTCACATTTACACCCAAATCAGATTTAACGCTATCGGAGAAAAAAACTCTTTTCGATAAAGTGAGTGTTTATCCAAATCCATTTTGGGGCTACAATAAACTCAGTAATTCAGGAGGTCCGTCAGAACAGTTCATCACATTTAGCGATCTCCCTGAAAAAGTAACAATCAAAATTTATTCTCTCGCGGGTAATTTAGTTAGAACGCTTGGCGAACAAGATAAGTCATTCGGAGCATCACCTTTTATAAAATGGGATTTACGCAATGAGAACAATTATATAGTTGGGTCGGGAATTTATCTCGCAGTTGTTTCATCCCCTGGAATCGGTGAAAAAGTATTGAAGTTCAGCGTGATACTTGGTAGAAGTTACAAACAGGTGTTTTAGTTTATGCAAGTTCCCCGAAACTCAAAGTAATTTTTGCAAGGCTTTAAAACAGGACTTGTTTATATTTTATTTTTACTATATTAGCAATGCCGACTTGGGGCATTTACTATTCTTGTTATCAGCAATTGGCTAAAAAATTCTGAACTTATTGTTGAAAATTAATCAGCTGCATCTTTTAGCAGAAAAATAGAACAGTAACAAAAAAATAAAATAATACATGCATAAGTTTTCAAACATCCTTCTCGATTTGTTTACAGTGAAAATATTTTCAATTCTTTCAAATAAATTAATCACAATAAAATGGGAGCAGTTATGAGAAAAATTTTACTAGCAGTTTTTCTTTCGCTTATCGTTATCTCAAGCAGCGTTTTCGCGCAGGCTTCGGATCTATTTATTTCAGAGTATGTTGAAGGCGCTAGCAGCAACAAAGGGCTGGAAATTTACAATGGAACAGGGGGAGACGTTGACCTGGCAGGCTATCGACTAGTCCTTGCTACAAATGGTGCGGCAACTCCTGGTACAATCCAGGCATTATCTGGCACACTTGCTAACAATGATGTATTCTGCGTTGTTAACTCTAGCGCTGTAGCTGGACTTACAGATCATTCTGATTTGCTGAGCACAGTTACTTACTACAATGGAGACGATTTTATAGGACTTCAAAAATATGATACTCCAAGTCAAGCATGGGTAACTATAGATGCTTTTGGCCAACTCGGTAATGATCCAGGCACTGCTTGGAATGTTGCTGGTGTAACAAATGGAACATTAGACTACACTCTTGTTCGAAAAGCTTCCATAACTAAAGGCAATACCGATTGGGCGGCTTCGTTTGGAACAGATGCAGATAATTCCGAATGGATTGTATATCCCAAAGACACATTTACGTATTTCGGCTCCCATACGATGGATTTACCATTGGTAGATTTTGATCTCAATTTAACTTTTGAAGATAATTCTGAAGTTACAAAATGGAGCCATTGGAACGAGGCAAACCTTTATACAACCGAAGCGTATAATGCTACAGCCGGTGTTGAAGGCAGC
>JAHJTX010000017.1 GCA_018829545.1 Bacteroidota bacterium
AGGGAAAAATAATTGTCGTTGAAAGGAAAAGTAGTTGACATTGAACAGGCGAAGTTTTACCTTCGGTACATATTGAAATAAGTAATGCAAAACGAATGCTATTGGACATTTATCATTATACAAATCCGGAATTCTTACAAAGTTATCTAAATGAATTCTGCTAAAAGTTCAATAGACGCTATTTCGGAGAAGCACTATTTGATAGGCTTCTATTAGCTTGTGTTACTTCGAAAAATGAATTTAGGTATAGAATACGATAATCATTTTAGTTTTTTATGTCATATTTTTATTCCACCTTCTCATAAATAATAAAATCTCCGTAGTTTTTTACTCTGCCGAATAAGTCTGATTTTAAGATTGAAAAATCAGGAAAATTATATTTTTGCAGTTTTAGTTCATCAATATGCTTTTGATTGTAAAGAACCCAATCACCTTTATGAAGTTCCGTCCAATTAAAATCACTTCCAGGTATTCGTTCAGATTTGGTTAAATCAGAATAACAGCGAATTAAATCCACACTGTATTTTGTAAAATGATCTGCAAATATTTTACGATGTTGATTCTCTGCAATAAATGATTTCAGCTCCGATTTATTTTCTTTATTAAAATAAACTTCATAATGTGTGCACATAATTACTCCGCCAATAATATATACACAGACTAAAATATAACGGAGATTCCTTTTCATTCCATTTATAAATAAAGCTGTGATAATTATCATCGGCATAAGCAGCGGATAGATATACCAGCTTCTTTTTAGGTCCAGCGGTTTATACTCAGTAAATGAGGTTGTAAAAGCAATGAGAAATAACAATGTTCCCAAAAACCAAAATGTAAGCAAAAGATTTTCTTTTTTTCTAATGTTAATCATGCTTTTTATTGATGCGATAATTGGCAGAAACAGATAAAATCTTCTAAGAAAAATTGCTTTACTGTTAATAATAAAAATCTGATCGAAAAGATTCCGCCAATAATTTTTTACATTACCTATTTTTTGTGCAGTGTGTGGGAAGAAATCATAATAACTGTAATTATAATTTTGCTGCAAAAGTGTAAAACGGTATAATAAATTTTTGTGAAAAAACAGGCAAACAATTCCTTCAATAAATATGTTTAGTACAATGAAGAGTAATGCTATCACTATTTGTGTGCTAAAGTTTTTCTTCTGTACAATTATGTAAACCAATAAGATAATAAGCAGAATAGTTGTGTAGTAAATGTTTTCTTTAATCTGCATTGAAAGAAAGAATAAAATACCGCCGACAATTGCCAAATGGTTTTTGCTGAGTTTATAAGATTTGTAAAGGAAATAAATACCGAGGTTTATAAAAAATATATTTGGTAAATCCACAAAGCAAATTGTGGAGAATACTATATCAGTCGGGAAGAAAGCCATTAACAGTGCAGAAAGCAGAGAAACATTTTCATCCCCCGTTAAAAGTTTTGCGAGCTTATAAGTTAAAATCAAATTTGCGATTGATAGTAAAAAAGGAATTACAATCGTTGCAAATTCATTAATCCCAAAAACATTAAATGATAAAGCAGTGATTGAAAGAAAAGTTATCCGTAACGGAAAGATTGGATAACCAAGATAATCCCTGGCGAATTCCCCATCCAACAAAGTATAACTTAAATAGGAATAATAAGCATCATCGGAAAAAATGTGACCGATATTAAAATAAATGCGCAGTAAAATTCCTGCAATAATTATTGAAGGGAGAACGTATTTAGGTGTAATTTTCAATTCTTAGAATTATTAGGGTATAAATTAGTTCTTAGTTGAAATTCTTTTTATAAAAAAAAGAAAGAGACTCAAAAAATTTATAATATTGTTAAAACCAAACCTGCCTGCGGTAGGCAGGTAACATAAAATTAAAGGAGTCTCTATAATGAAAAATAAAGAAAATGTAACACAAAATCTTGATTGGTATCTAAAACAATCATTGGAAACTCAAATAAGTTTGTTCGGTAACTTTTTGGAAGTAGCCAAGTTATTGGCAAATCAAATACTGGAAGATGAAGTAAATTGCGGCAGAGCAATTATGGAAATTTATAATCAGCAGTGACGGTATGAAAATAATAGTCGGGGATTCTCTTTCAGCTAAAGAATCACAAAATAAGGACCGGAAAAAACGGTTTTAGCGATACACCAAGAGAAGTTAGCGGATGAGCATACGAGGTTGGAAATGAAAAATTATTGGCAGCAAAAAATTGATGTAATTATTTCTGCGATTGACCTTAATTTGTGGCGAGAACATTTTCAAGGGGTTGTAAATGGCACACAATTTCTTTTTTCTTCCTATCCTAAATCTTATAATGGTAATAAATTCTCCCTTAATAATATTCGACTCCAATTTGAGTTCGCCGGAGGAATTGTTATTCCTATTCTTGTGCTGAGGATTTACGTGTGATTTATGATTGATTAATTGTTAACTTATTAAAAGGATATTATGATTAAAGAACTTAAATTAGAAAATTACCGAGGCTTTGTTCAGCACACTATTCCATTTAAGAAATTAAATGTCATTGTTGGAACGAATAATGCCGGCAAATCAACAGTTGTCGAAGCTCTGAGAATATTGTCTTTTGTTGTAAATCGTTATCAAAATTTATCTTATAGAAAAGTTCCTGATTGGCTAGAAATAGGCGGAAGAAATTATGGCGTTTCTCCATCACTCAAGTTTGCAGAGATAAATTTTGATTCCATTTGTAATCAATATAATAACGAACAACCAGCTGTTATCATTGCTGATTTTGAGGATGGTAGTAACGTCACTGCTTATTTAAATAGAGAAGGGGACATACATTCTGTTATCAAATCTCCTAAAGGAAGGATTATAACTTCCAGAAGTAACGCTAACAAGATAGATTTACCGTCAATCAATATTTTGCCACAAGTTGGGCCTGTTCAACGCGATGAGCATATTTTGGATCCAGATTATATCAAAAGTGCAATTGGCTCCTCACTTTCACCTTCTCATTTTAGAAATCAATTAAATGTTTTTTATAATCTTTTTCCAAGTTTTCAAGAGATGGTTGAGAATAGTTGGACGGGCGTGATGGTAGAGCAACTTATTAATTCGAAACAGTTGCCAAAAACTCCGTTATCACTTCTGATTAGAAATGAAAATTTTGTTGCTGAAGTTTCTGCGATGGGTCACGGCTTACAAATGTGGTTGCAAGTAATTTGGTTTTTAACTTTATTTAATAAATCTGAAGTAATTATCCTTGACGAACCAGATGTTTATATGCATGCTGATCTTCAAAAAAGATTAATGCGTTTTATTAAAGACAAATTCCCACAAGTTATTGTTACAACACATTCAATTGAAATAATGTCGGAAGTTGAACCGGAAGAGATTTTGGTTATTGATAAAAATTCCCAAAACTCCTCATTCGCAATAAATATTCCGGCTGTTCAACGTGTAGTTGAAAGCACGGGTAGTATTCATAATATAAATTTAGCTCGATTATGGAAGGCAAAAAAGTTTCTTTTAGTTGAAGGTGATGACCTAAAATATTTTAAAATTGTTCAGAATAAAATTTTTCCCCGTTCATTGTATCCTATTGATTCAATACCAAATATAGCAATTCATGGCTGGAATGGTTGGAAATATGCAATTGGTTCATCAATGTTACTTTTTAATTCAATTAATGAGAGATTAATTATTTATTGTTTACTCGACTCCGATTATCATTCAGAAATAGAAATTGATGAAAGATTAAAAGAAGCTGAACAAAAAGGAATTGAATTGCATATATGGGACAAAAAGGAAATTGAAAATTATTTTATTGTCCCAGAAGCTATTCAGAGGATAATTATAAATAGAAGCAAGGGTAAATATTCTCCTCCGATACCTGAGATAACAAATCAATTATTAGAGATCTCTATTTCAATGAAAAATGACACTACAGATTGCATGGCAAATGAAATATTCCAAAAACATAAATCTAAAGGCTTACAAGATGCAAATAGAGAGGCTAGAAAGATTATAAACACAATTGAAAGAACTGATGGAAATATAATCTCAGTTATCTCTGGGAAAGAGATCATTTCGCAAATGTCACATTGGTCACAAAACAAATACAAAGTATCGTTCAGTCCTATTGCTTTACTTAATGAAATTCATAAATTCGAAATTGACAAGGAAGTTTTTTCGGTAATATGTTCTATTGAAACTGGAACTCCATTTGATAATGCAAACTAACAAGCCTTTATACAAGCAACAATATAGGTTGTATTTATGAAAAAGCTAATATTATTATTTTTTTCACCGTTGCACTTATCAGTTGCGATTCAACTGATCCTGGAAATAATGATGTTTATTCGGCTGATAAATTTTTCCCAAAGGAGATAGGTAATAAGTGGGAATATTATTTCAGTGGATGGGCCGAAAGTGCAATAATAGAATGGATATTGAAGACAAATATTACTCACGAAGACGGATCAAATATTTGGGGTTACACAGAAGTTGTAAAAGTAAATTATCCGGATTCTAGTCTACAAATCGCCGGCTATTATGCTATTAAACCCGAAGGCATATATTATTATTCATCGGATAAGGACACAATGATTGCCGGGACAAATATTTTATGCGAAAAGGAATTAGCGCTAAAATCACCAGTTACAGTTGGAACCGAATGGATTACAAATGAAGGCGCCGCATCTCGAATAGTTAGTATCGGGAATTTAGTAGTTCTTAATAATAGATATTCACAAACAGTTTTAGTGGTGTCTGAAAAAAACGCAACTCCCGACAACTCATGGTTCGCCTTAAATATAGGTTTCGTAAAAAGAGTGCAACATTATGGAATTGGGCAGCCATATTCATCAATTACTAAATGGGAATTAAGAAATTATTCTTTATTATAATTTTCAAATTTTATGTGAAAGGGAAATTAGCCCCAATGGAAGTAAGGTCCAAAATGTTTTTGATATTCAACTAGTCACTGCAATCATGTCTATACTAAAATATAAGAAATAAATATTGAGGAAAATTTTATGGGCGGAAACAAGAATGAATCATTAGCAATTTTCGAAACTTTTGGAATTCACCGTCATTATGACGAGGATAAAGAAATCTGGCACTTCTCTGTGATAGACATAATTGCTGCGCTTACAGAACAAAAAAATTTTAAAAAAGCGCAAAGCTATTGGACAACACTAAAAAACCGCCTTAAAAATGAGGGGAATGAGATTGTCACTAATTGTGACAAACTGAAATTGCTGTCTGCCGATGGGAAAAGATATTTCAACCACTAATCCGAGCAACATTTTTTAATTATTTTCTCCATTGCATCAATTACTCTCAACTCAACCTGTCCGTAAGGTTTCTTAGCTTTCTCTAAAATAGAGGTCGATTTTAACGTCCAGTCAAGGTCAGGCTTAATATTTAGTTCTATTAATTCGATGGCGTCAAGAGTCAATTGCGCAGTCAATTTAAGATTATTTGAAAGCGGCTCAATTTCTCTAATTATTGGAGAAACATTCATTGTAATTTTTAGTTTATCGTGGTTGCCAATCCAATTAATCAGAATATCTTTAATGTAATTGCAATCTTCTTTGTTCGCGTTCTCTAAAAAATTATTTGCAGCTCTGCTGAATTCCCTTGCCGTTTTTGATTCCGGTCTTGCCGCATCTGCAATTCGGCTATATGGTGAATGCTGCCTGTACTTAACTCCTTGAAAATGTCTCTGATAAAATTTAACAGGTTCAACCACATCTACCAAGTTTTTCAACGCGGTAAAATCTGTATTGTTCGTGAGTCTGCGAAGCATCATATCATAATTCTTAATGTGCAGCAATCCGTGCTCTTCTAAAAGATATTCAATCCGGTCAAGTCGCTTGTACATACCGTCAACATCAATTACATTTTGAGCAGACCAAAGTCTTTCTGCAATTGCAGCCGTTCTTGGCCAGATTCGCGAATCAATTGTTTCATACGTAACAAGCTCTGCCCAACTGGTTGCTTCACCGCCAAGGATTTTTTTCTTTTCACTTTCACTCAAAGGGGAATCCGCAGCAATCGGATCATTCAAATAATGGAAGCTTGCGGGCTGAATCAAATCGATGTAGTAACCGTTAGAAAGAATGCCCATATAGCCTTGTTGAGCGGATTTAACTAAAGCTTCCTTTCCCCGCCATGAATGAATTACAATATTCTTTGGCATATTTTCGTGAAGAATTTCATCCCACCCAATCATTTTCTTTCCGTACTTCGTCAATGTATTTAGTATGCGGTTATTGAAATACGCTTGAAGAGCATGATTATCCTCAATACCATTTTCTTTCATAAATTTTTGAATGCCCTCGTTTGCATCCCACTGTTTGCCGTTGTTTTCATCGCCGCCTATGTGAAAATATTCATCAGGAAACAACTCGCACATTTCGCCGAATAGATTATCGAGAAAGGTGTAAGTCTCTTCAATCGTTGGGTTGAATGTTGGATTCATTATTCCCCAGTTCCGTTCGATTTTATAAGGACCGGGTGCGCTCGCAAGTTCAGGATATCCGACAAACCAACTCGTAGCATGCCCTGGAACATCAAATTCAGGGATTACCCTTATTCCCCTTTCGGCTGCATAATTAATTACATCTTTTACCTCTTCATGAGTGTAATAAAAACCATCCGAGCCTAATTCGTGAAGTTTTGGATATATTTTACTTTCAACTCTAAACCCCTGATCTTCGCTTAAGTGCCAGTGAAACACATTCATTTTTACCGCCGCTAATCCGTCAAGATTTCTCTTAATCACATCTACGGGCATAAAATGACGGCAGACATCGATCAACAATCCTCTCCACGGAAACCTTGGGAAGTCATCAATTTTTATTGCCGGTAAATAATATCCTTCCTCATCAACCGCGATTAATTGAAGCAGTGTTTCTATTCCGTGCATCGCCCCTAAATCAGTAGAAGCGTTGATGTAAATTTTTCTTTCATTAATATTCAACGAGTAGCTTTCATCTTCTCCTAAAATTACTTTGCCTGGTTTTAAGCATGATATTATCAAGTCGCATGTATCAGTTTCATCGTTATTAGTAATAAAATCCTGAAGCAAAAATAATCCTGTTCTGTTTGCAATTCTTCTTAGTGTGCGTGAAGCCGATTTATAAATTCGTTCATTACCGCTGCCCTTAATGGCAATTGTGAAATCTGGAGTTAACCTAAACTTGCCTTCTTTAATTTCTATCTTTTGAGGATATGGCATCAAATCTAATTTTTGAGTTTTACTCTGAGAAAAGGTTGAGGAAGAGATGGGGATTAAGATTAGGATTAGGATTAGGATTAAGAGATAAGATTTGGGACTTGAGAAAGAAATGTTAATGTTTTTCACGTTGACCTCAAATGAATGAGAATTTATGCGAAATATAATTTAATCTGCGGTTTATTTCTAATTTATTGGTAGTCGGTTACACAAACCATATTTTTCTTTGTCTTTTTTCGCTTCAACCAGCTTTGAAAATTCTCCAAATAAAAAAATTTAGATGATTTTTTTTATTGCAGTAAAGAAATTTATATGATATTTTTTATTTGACTGAAAAAGAGAGTCCAAATGATAAACAGAAAAATAACAGAAGAAATAAAAAAAAGGATTGGCTTAGGTAAAGCAATTGTTATTATCGGCGCTAGACAGGTGGGAAAAACAACTCTTTTGAAAAGTCTCGTTGAGGGAATGAGTGGAAGAGTACTTTGGCTTAACGGAGATGAATCAGATATCAGAGAGATTTTTTCGAACATTACATCAACTCGCTTAAAAGCAATAATTGGTGACAAGAGTTTGTTGATTATAGATGAAGCACAAAGGATTAATAACGTAGGTCTTACAATTAAGCTAATTGTGGATAATTTGCCTGGGGTACAGGTAATTGTAACCGGTTCATCGGCACTTGAAATCTCGGATAAGTTAAAAGAGCCTTTAACCGGTAGAAAATTCGAATTTGTTCTTTATCCAATCGCGTTCAGCGAGTCAGTAGAAAACTCGAGTTTGATCGAAGCAAAACGTCTTCTGGAACATAGACTAATTTTTGGTTCATATCCTGAAATAATAACGCATCCAGGCTCCGAAATAGAACTGCTAAATTTACTAAGTGAAAGTTATTTATATAAAGATTTATTACAGTTTGAGAATATCAAAAAGCCGGCAGCCCTGGATAATTTGTTGCTGGCCCTTGCTCTACAAATTGGAAATGAAGTCTCATATAATGAACTAGGACAACTTATAGGACTGAACCAAGTAACTGTTGAAAAGTATGTTGATCTTCTGGAAAAGGCATTTGTGATTTTCAGACTTACATCCTTAAGTAGAAATAAGCGCAATGAAATTAAGAAAGGTAGAAAAATTTATTTTTTTGACAACGGAATACGAAATGCAATAATTAAAAATTTCAATCCATTAAAATTAAGGCAGGACATTGGCGCACTATGGGAAAATTTTATTGTCTCTGAAAGAATAAAAACTAATCACTATTCAAAAAGATATGTGAACTCATACTTTTGGCGTACACATTCGCAGCAGGAAATTGACTATATAGAAGAATATGGTGGAAAAATTTATGCTTATGAAATTAAATGGAATCCTAGCAGAAAAGTTAAATTTCCGGAAAGTTTTTTTAAATCATATCCCAATTCTGAAAAGCACTTAATTACGCCTGCAAATTTTGAGGATTTTCTTTTATAAGTAGAATTAACGTTTACATTCAGATGCACAATCCATTATTGCCGTTTAACAGAAATAATTCTTGCTAACTGTATTTGTGTGGAGCGGCTTTTGGTGATTACGGCAATAGATAAAAAGTAAGCGCCCAAAATTTAAATGGCAGATAGGAATGAATACATTTCCGGTTGAGCGGATTCTGAGAACAAAATCAGTCCAACAAAAATTGAGATAACAAGAATAATGAGCGGTATTCCGTAAAGTAGAATGGTTGCTTTTAAAATGTTGCTACCTTTAACAGAAATTTTTACTACATCGCCCTTAGCCGTTCCGAATGGATCGGCTGCAGAAATAAGTTTAGTTTTTTCCTCGCCTGGTTTGCAAGAACAACTTTGCAGTACATTCTTCGCATTCTTTTGTTTCTCTTAGTTGAATTTCTGCAATCCCATTTTCGGATTTAATAACCAAACCTTCTTCTATAATTTCTTCCTCAACCATTTTTAGGAGCGTTGATATAAATTTTATTTTCTGTAACATTCAGTGAGTAGCTTTCATCTTCTCCTAAAATTACTCTGCCTGGTTTTAGACATGATATTATCAAATCGCATGTATCAGTTTCATCGCTGTGAGTTATAAAGTCCTGACTCAAAAATAAACCGGTTCTGTTTGCTATTCTTCTCAGTGTGCGTGAAGCCGATTTATAAATTCGTTCATTACCGCTGCCCTTAATGGCAATTGTGAAATCCGCAGTTAACCTAAACTTGCCTTCTTTAATTTCTATCTTTTGAGGATATGGCATCAAATCTAATTTTTGAGTTTTACTCTGAGAAAAGGTTGAGGAAGAGATGGGGATTAAGATTAGGATTATGATTAGGATTAAGAGATAAGATTTGGGACTTGAGAAAGAAATGTTAATATTTTTCACGTTGACCTCAAATGAATGAGAATTGATGTGAAATATAATTTAATCTGCGGTTTATTTCTAATTTATTGGTAGTCGGTTACACAAACCACATTTCTCTTTGTTTTTGCTCGCTTCAGCCAGGCTTTTAAAATCTCCCTAAAAATATTTATATAAATTTCTTTACTTTACTTAAAAACTCATAAATACTATCGATACAAAATCAGTAAGAAATTGTGCCACAACAAATGACCGCTAATTTTAGAAATGTTTTGAATATCGTTCAAAATCAAATGCTTTTCTGGTTGTAATCTGCAATTCAAAATTAGGATTAATTTCATTATCAGAATTGACAATGCTCAATTTCTATTGAGAAATAAAAGATATTCTGTTTTATTATCTCAATCGATTAATTACTCCCTTTCAATTGGTGGAAGCAATAACTATTTTTGATTTCTCATTTCTAAGAAAGGACTAATGTTTGCTTCTAATCGAAATTTTACCCGATAAATGCGATTTTTGCGGTTGCTGCGTCGGAGTTTGCCCGGAAGACGCGATAGAATTAAAAGAAGCTGAGATAAGTATAATTGAAGACCGATGCACTAATTGTGTAAAGTGTGTGTGGTCATGTCC
>JAHJTX010000018.1 GCA_018829545.1 Bacteroidota bacterium
AGGTAAAATTGATGCGAAGACTACTTCTAGTATTCTTAATCTATACGATCCGGAAAGATTAAAAAATCCAACAAAGAATAAGAGAAAAATTGAATGGCGCGATGCTGATTCAGAAATTTTTAGCGCACTAAATGCTGCAAATAAAGAAGGGAAAGAAATTTCTTTTATCTCGCACAAGATTACTTCTTCGGCTGAATTAAAATTAATTTCGGAATTGAAAGCAAAATTTCCATCGCTCAAGCATTATTCTTACGATCTTTTCAACGAATCATCAAGAAAGAATGCATGGGAAAAGTGTTTTGGCAATACTGCTATTCCTTCAGTAAAATGGAACAAGGCTGATGTTATTGTTTCGCTCGAAAGTGATTTCTTAGGTCGTGAAGGCAATACAGCAGAAAATAACCTGCTTTATTCAGAAACGAGGGACATACTTAAGAGTTCTAATTTCAGCAGGCTGTATGCCGTTGAGGGCGGAATGAGTCTAACCGGAATGAATGCAGATTATAGAATTAGAATTCGTCCCGATTACCAGCTTGATTTTGCTCTTTACATTTTGAGCAAAATTTCAAATAAAATTTCATTTGGCTCTGATTCAGTTTCCAAACTACTTTCAAATTATAATCCCGAGAACTTCCTAAAAGCAAATTCGAGTGAAAAAGACAAAATTAATTACCTGATTGATGACCTCTTAAAATATAAATTCAGCGCTTTGGTTCATGCAGGAAACACACTCTCAGAAGACGTTCACATAGT
The DNA here is from genome assembly GCA_018829545.1 of Bacteroidota bacterium. Taxonomy (GTDB): domain Bacteria; phylum Bacteroidota; class Ignavibacteria; order Ignavibacteriales; family Melioribacteraceae; genus JAHJTX01. Next base: position 754 of record JAHJTX010000018.1, read on the forward strand.
AGTTAACTTAATTAATACTCTTCTGGGCAACGACAAATTGTTCGATTTTAATTCAACTTTTGTGTCTTCTCATTCATATTCAACGTCCGAAGAATTTACTGAATTGATTGGAAAAATGAATTCCGGCAAAGTTGGAGTTGTAATTCATTATGGTACAAATCCAGTTTTTCATTTTAGTAATTCAACGGAATACACCACAGCTCTTAAAAATGCGGGCACAGTTATTTCACTTTCCGAAGACTTAAACGAAACCACGGACCTCAGCAATTACGTTTTACCGTTGAACAACGATTTGGAAAGCTGGGGAGATTCTAAAACCAGAAGTAACGTACATGATTTTAAGCAGCCGGTAATTGCTCCGCTCTTTAGCACAAGGCAAAAAGAGGGCATTTTATTGAGCTGGATAAAACAATCTTTAGACGAAGGAGATTTTCATCAATATTTGATAAATCATTTTGAGACCGAAGTTTATTCAAAACAAAATGTTATGGTGGATGCCAAAACATACTGGTACAAAGCCCTGCATGATGGGTTTGTTCAATTAAAAGAAAAAAACAATCTTCAGTATCAATTTGATTTTAGCCCATTGAACGGGATTGCTCTTAAACAAACAAAATCTGATGAGTTTGTTCTTCATTTGCAGCCAAGTTATTTTGTGGAAGACGGTAGCCTAGCCAATAACGGATGGCTTCAAGAAATTCCTCATCCAATTTCAAAAGTTGCATGGGATAATTACGCCGCGATTTCACCTGCGGTAGCAAAAAAACTGAACGTAGAGAATAATGATTATATCACCATCAATGATTCTAAGAGTGAATTGAAAATCCCGGTGATGATTCAACCGGGAATGGCTGAAAATCTTATTGTTATTGAGCTTGGCTATGGTAGAAGTGTCTGCGGCGATGTTGGTAAAGATGTTGGCTTTAATGCAAATGGGTTTCTCTCGGATTCAAGCAATTCAAAATGGATTGTCCCGAATATTTCCGTTTCAAAAGCATCCGGCAGTTATAAACTTGTTTCAACTCAAGAGCATCATTCACTTGATGATGAATTCGTAAAAGATGTTCATAGAAAGAGGAATATTATTCAAGACGGTACACTCAAAGAATTTAAGAGTAATCCTAAATTTCTGCACGAAGGGGAGGTTCACCTTGAAGGAATTACTCGTGAGCATAAATACGAAGGCGTTAAGTGGGGAATGTCAATCGATTTGAATAAATGCACTTCCTGCAGTAATTGCGTTGCAGCATGTAATGTTGAAAATAACGTTCCTGTTGTTGGCAAGGATCAAGTTGAAGTTGGACGTGAAATGCATTGGATAAGACTCGATAGATATTATTCAGGTACGCCGGAAGATCCAATTGTAAGCAATCAACCGATGTTATGTCAGCATTGCGACAACGCTCCATGTGAAAACGTTTGCCCTGTGAACGCTACAAATCATAGTCCCGACGGCTTGAATCAAATGGCTTATAACCGCTGCGTCGGTACGCGTTACTGCGCAAATAACTGTCCTTATAAAGTAAGACGATTTAATTTTTTCGATTTTCGTGATCATTTTGAGGATGCTTATTATAAAAATGAATTAACGGAATTAATTAATAATCCGGAAGTTACAGTTCGATCGCGCGGCGTAATGGAAAAATGTACATTCTGCGTTCAAAGAATAATGGAAGCAAAATCGGAAGCAATTAAAGACGGACGCGATTTAAAGGGGAGCGATGTTACAACAGCTTGTCAATCGGCTTGTCCTTCTCAAGCAATTGTTTTTGGCGATATTAACGATAAAGATTCCGAATTGAATAAATATAGAGAACATGAACTTGGTTATCACGTTCTTGAAGAATTATTTGTTAAACCAAATGTTACTTATTTAGCCAAATTAAGAAATACTCATTCGGAGGAAGCGTAGTGAGCAGTACTGATTATACTCAAGAGCTTTCAGTTATTGTAGGAAGACCTGCTTTAAGGGAAATTGACGACATAATAGCAAAACCCCTTGAAACAAAACCTGACAAAAAATATTACATTGCTCTTGCTGTTACACTTACAATGCTCGGTATTGGAGTTGTTGCACTATCATTGTCATTCTATTATGGAACGGGTTTGTGGGGCAATAATAATCCGGTAGGATGGGGATTCCCGATTGTAAACTTTGTGTTCTGGGTTGGAATTGGTCACGCAGGAACTTTAATTTCGGCGATTTTATTCCTCTTCCGTCAGAAATGGAGAAACGGAATTGCCCGATTTGCAGAAGGCATGACGATTTTTGCTGTTATGACCGCTGGAATGTTTCCTCTTATACATGTCGGGCGACCCTGGCTTGCGGGATATTTAATTCCTTATCCCAATCAGCATTCACTTTGGGTTAATTTTACTTCGCCTCTTTTATGGGACGTATTCGCGGTTTCAACCTATTTTATTGTTTCCTTCATCTTTTGGTATGTTGGATTGATTCCTGATTTCGCTGCGTTACGGGAACGAACAGCGAATAAAATTAAAAAGGTAATTTATTCGGTTACCAGTCTCGGATGGAGAAATTCTAACCGTCACTGGCAGCATTATGAAATGGTATATTTAATATTAGCGGGATTTGCAACGCCTCTCGTGCTTTCTGTACACACAATTGTAAGTTTCGACTTTGCCGTTTCAATCATTCCCGGATGGCACACTACCATATTTCCGCCTTATTTTGTTGCCGGTGCCGTATTTTCCGGATTTGCAATGGTTCAGAATGTGCTGATCTTTATTCGAAAAATTTTCAATTTTGAACACATAATTACTGTTGATACTCTTGAAAAGATGAATAAAATCATGCTGCTCACGGGTATGATTGTTGGATACGCATATGCAATGGAATTTTTTATGGCTTGGTACAGCGGCGTTGAAGCAGAACAGTTTACTTTTTTGAACAGAGCGCTTGGACCATACGCGTGGGCTTACTGGATAATGGTTTCCTGCAATGTGCTATTCCCTCAGTTGTTCTGGTTTAAAAAAATTAGAAGAACAATTCCGGTCATGTTTGTAATTGCAGTATTAATAAATGTTGGAATGTGGCTCGAAAGATTTGTAATTACTGTTACGTCTTTATCACGCGACTATCTGCCTTCTAGCTGGGGCTACTACACGCCGACATTAACAGACGGAGCAATTTTGCTCGGAAGTTTTGGTTTGTTCTTCACTCTGCTGCTCTTGTTTACAAAAACCTTACCTGTTGTTTCTATTGCAGAAGTAAAAGCTGTAGTTGAAGGGTCTCAACCTTCCAATGGAGATCATTAAGAAATGAGCGATAAAAAGTTATTCGGGTTCACCGCAATATTTGATACTCCTGACGAAATAATTCACGCAGCAAAGTCAGTTGCCGGTAAGGGTTACAAAAAGTTCGACGTGAATACGCCATATCCCGTTCATGGAATGGATGACGCAATGAAACTGCCGCCGTCAAAACTTGGTTACGCCTCCTTGGTTTTCGGTTTAAGCGGAACATTAGCAGCCGTGCTATTAATGTTCTGGATGTCTGCAGTTGATTATCAAATCGTAATTGGTGGAAAACCCTTCTTTTCGTTCCCGGCTTATGTTCCGGTGATATTCGAGGTAACGGTTCTATCTGCCGCAATTGCAACGGTTTTAACAATGTTGATTGTTTACTTCAAATTTCCGAATATTAGTCATCCGCTGCATGAAACCGAATACATGAAAAAAGTTTCGTTGGATAAATACGGCGTCTGCATTCAAGCAGACGATACATTATTTAACGAAGAAGAAGTTAAATTATTTTTAAGCGAGATTGGCGGTAAAGAAATTAAGCCCATCTATTTTGATGATGAAGAAATCTCCGCTGTAAAAACTGTTTTCGAGCCTAAGTTTATTGGTCTTCTGATTGCGGTTGCTCTCATCGTTTCAGGAACTGTTTACTTTAGTTTAAATAAATTGATGTTTATGACTCCGTTCAATTGGATGATGTCACAAGAGAAAGGGATTGTTCAAGAGAAGAACAATTTTTTTGCCGATGGTTTTGGAATGAGAAAACCTGTTGAAGGAACAATATCAAGAGGTGAATTTCCTTATCAATACAAAGGCGATCCGGAAACTGCCGGAAGATTGTTAAAAAATCCTTTATTGCCGTCCGAGGTTAATTTCAACCTAGGAAAAGCAAAATTCGATATTTATTGCAGCCCATGTCACGGATATTTTGGAGAGGGGGACAGCAGATTGAACGGACAATTTCCAAATCCGCCGAGTCTTCATTCGGAAAAGGCTAGCAACTGGAGCGATGGCAGAATTTATCACATCATAACCGAGGGACAAAATATCATGCCGTCACATGCGCGACAATTATCTCGCGAGGAAAGGTGGGCAGTTGTTTTATACATTAGAGCGCTTCAAAGATCATTAAATGCCAAGGAGTCAGATTTAGAATGAATTCTTCAGTAGAATACACACAAAAACAATTGCCAAAAAAGCTTAGTCAAGTTGGCATAGCTTTGTTGATTCTTGGTCTTGTATTATCGGTTGCGGCTTATATACTCGAGCCGGTAAGAAGCGCATTTAATAATGCAATTATGCTTATGTTTTTAAGCAGTATTGGTGTCGGCTCATTGTTTTTTGTAGCGCTTGAATATCTTGGCGGTGCTGTGTGGAGCACGCCTTTTAGAAGAATCAGCGAGTTTTTGGCGGCAGTTCTTCTCATACTTCCAATTGTTGTTCTTCCGCTATTATTCAATCTGCATGACTTGTTTCATTGGACACATTTGGATGTTGTTGAATCAGATAAAATTTTATCCGGTAAAAGCGGATATTTGAATGCATCATTTTTTATTATACGAACGGTTGCTTTCTACGCGATCTGGATTTTGTTTTTTGTTCTTATCACGCGCAATTCATACAAACAGGACTTGTCCGGCGATCAAAAATTAACAGCAAAGAATATTAAACTCTCAGCCATCTTCATGCCTTTATTTGCAATCACTGTTACCTTCAGCGCAATTGATTGGCTAATGAGTTTAGAACCACATTGGTTTTCTACAATATTCGGCGTTTATTATTTTTCGGGTACGGTTTTAGCGGGTTTGGCTGCGGTAACATTTATAGTTGTTGTATTGAATGAAAACGGTTATCTGGCTAAGGGTATTATTAAAGATCATTATTACAGTCTCGGGGCTTTACTTTTTGC
>JAHJTX010000173.1 GCA_018829545.1 Bacteroidota bacterium
AATTCTCGTTTGTAAAAAAAGCATCCCGGAATGAGGATGCTTTTTAGTTTAGCGACTTAGAACAATTTTATTTTTCATCCATGAACGGATAGCGCCAATCTGTCGGCGGGACGAATGTTTCTTTCATAGTTCGTACGCTCATCCATCGCAGTAGATTCATTGCGCTGCCTGCTTTATCGTTTGTGCCGGATGCTCTGCCGCCGCCGAATGGCTGCTGCCCAACAACTGCGCCGGTTGGCTTGTCGTTAAAGTAAAAATTACCGGCAGCGTTTTTAAGTTTGTCTGCCATTTTAACTAGTATTGCACGGTCTTTAGCCCAGACCGCTCCGGTAAGCGCATATTGGGAAGTAGTGTCGCACAGATCAAGCGTCTCGTCAAATTTATCGTCTTCGTAAACATAAATTGTTAGAACGGGACCAAAAATTTCTTCTTCCATAGTTTTGAATTTAGGATTAGTTGTAACTATGGTTGTAGGCTCGATAAAAAATCCTTTTGTATCGTCGTAGTTGCCGCCGGTTATAATTTCTGCGTCCTTTGCTTCTTTAGCGTAATCAATATATTCGGTAATTGTTTTGAAAGCGCCATCGTCAATCACTGCTCCCATGAAATTAGTGAAATCTTCCACATCGCCCATTTTTATCTTTCCAATTTCGGCAACGTATTTGGTTTTGAACTCAGCCCAAATTGATTTGGGAATATACATTCTCGAAGCTGCAGAACACTTCTGCCCTTGATACTCGAACGCGCCTCTTAATGCGCCCACAATTAGTGCGTCAATATCAGCAGTATTGTGTGCGAAAATAAAATCTTTTCCTCCAGTTTCGCCAACAATCCTAGGATAGTATTTCATCTTAGAAATATTATCGCCGACAGTTTTCCACATATTTTGGAATACTGCGGTAGAACCGGTGAAGTGAATTCCTGCGAGATGTTGACTTGCCATAACAGGATTACCAACTTGCCCGCCTGAACCGGGCACATAATTAATTACGCCTTTCGGCAATCCTGCTTCTTCGAATAATTTCATTAAAAAGTAACCTGAATAAACCGAACTCGATGCAGGTTTCCAAAGAGAAACGTTGCCAACCATTGCAGGCGCAGTTGGAAGATTTCCTGCAATTGAAGTGAAGTTAAAAGGAGTTACCGCAAACACGAATCCTTCCAATGGTCTGTATTCTACTCTGTTCCAAACTCCCGGAGAAGAAAGCGGTTGATCTGCCATTAACTGAGCCATGTAGTAAGAATTGAATCTCCAAAAATCAATTAATTCGCACGCGCTGTCAATTTCAGCTTGAAACGAAGTCTTCGATTGTCCCAGCATTGTCGCGGCGTTTAAAGTTGATCTCCAAGGTCCGGCAAGCAACTCAGCCATTTTTAGGAAGATTGCTACTCTATGTTCCCAAGGCATTGCTGCCCATTCTTCTCTTGCGGCTAATGCAGCTTCAATTGCCATTTCAACTTCTTCTTTTCCTGCTTTATGATAAATTCCAAGAACATGGTTTTTATCATGCGGAATAACCATTTGCTCGGTTTTTCCTGTCTTAACTTCCTTTCCGCTAATAATTAGCGGGATTTCAATATGCTTTGATTTTAACTCCACAATTTTGCTTTTTAATTCGGATTTTTCCGGACTTCCGGGAGCGTAACTTTTTATCGGCTCATTTACCGGGATAGGTACTTTAAAAAATGCGTTAGACATAAAAAACCTCCATAATCATTCGGCTTCCAATCAAAAATAAAATGCCATTTTGTTATTAAATAGTTGAGTAAAAATAGTATTCTAAGCCGCAACAGGCAAACTTGGGGGCATAGGTTGAATACAAAAATCAGGCAAAATCTTAAATCCGATATCGAAACTCTGCTTAATTTTATTTACAACCCTTACGAAAATCTTTCCTCAGAAGATGTTTGGCGCTGCATCAATGATTCGTTTATCGCCCTCAAACAATCTCGTAAATCTTCAACCGGCTATCTATTGGGAATATTAAAAAACAAACCATCCCTAAAACACAATGAAGTCCTTAACAGAATCGCTAAGCAAAATAGAATTGAAGCTTTTCAAGACAGACTTTGCTCTGAGCAAGAGGAAAAGACTCAGAATCAAATATTAAACCAACAAAAAATCTCTCAATACAAAGATTTCTTCCAAAACAACCCCCAAGCATTCACAAATTCAGAAAAACATTCCATCCTAAAATACCTTCAAGAAGGTAAAATCATACTCGCCGGTGCTATAATTGAACCTAAACTTAATCCTCAGCTTTCTAATAAATAACCTTCCCGAAAAGCTTATTTCTATTCATGCCGGCGTCTCGCTTTTCTGCAAGTTCACAGCATAACTTCCAAATTATTTCTTATTAGAACAAAATTTTAGTCTATATCTCCTTTTTCTCCAAAAGAACTACATAAATTAAAACTCACTCTTATTTTCTACATTTTTAATAATTATGGTCTTGACAATCTCAAAACACTAACGTATATTCTAATAAAAATATTCAAAAGTGTTTATGGCTAAATTTATATTCGCAGCCAAATAAATTATGGGTTCTCTTCTTTCATTTGTTAATTTTTATTTCCTTTTCAATTCTCAACAGCTCTTTATTGAGAATTGAAATGAGAACAATTATATAAATAAATTAAGTTGGGGCATGCATGAAACGCATAATGTTTTTTCTCGTCATCTTCTCTTTTGAATTTAATCTTCTTGCTAACTGAATCTTCTCTCATTGTTCTTAAAAATTCTTTTTTTAACTTATCGTAGGAGATGCAGAATGAAAAAGAAATTAATTTGAGAAGACTTGCAGTCCGAGAATTTGTCAACATCAATTGCAAGTCTATCCATTTTAGCTATGCAAAAAATTGCTTTTGAAAAATGAAAAATCAAAGAGGTATTATTTATGCATTATTATAAGTTATTAATGCTGCTAGTATTAATTATCGCCAGCTCCCCAAAAGCTGAGTGCCAAACGACATTTTTCAAAACATACGGCGATAAAGCCCAAGATCATTATGATATAGGAAATGCAGTCATTCAAACTGAAAATGGAGGTTATGTTGCTGCAGGAGTTACCGGTATGTATTCCGAACCTGGTTCTCCGATGAAACTTTATGGCGATGTTTACCTATTAAAGACAAATGAATACGGCGATACTTTATGGACAAAGAAATATGGGAACCCGGATTTAAGAGAAATTGCATACTCAATGTGTAGTACAATTGATGGGGGATTTATGTTATCGGCTTATGGCAGTGAGCAACTCTGGCTAATAAAAACCGATTCCCAGGGTGATTCTCTTTGGTCAAAAAAGTACCCCGCCGGAATAGGATATTGTATTCAAAGAACAAATGATAACTGTTATATTATAACCGGGGGTAACTATCCAGCAGGCATCTATCTGCTTAAGATTAATTCCGACGGGGATACGCTTTGGATGAAATTTTATGATGGCATTGATGGGTGGTCAGTTCAGCAGACTTCAGATGATGGATACATTATTGCAGGATTTAAAAAACCAACGGAGGGGATTTGGTTAATAAAAACGGATTCTAGAGGTGATAGCTTATGGACAAAAATATACAGTTGTAGCATATTAGATGAGCCATATTCTATTTGTGAAACAAATGACGGCGGTTATTTTGTTACAGGAGCATATACCAGTAAAGACTGTGAAGGTTGTGAATTAGAACTCCATATATGGCTGCTAAAGACTGATTCCAGCGGTGATACAACCTGGACAAAGAAAATTGATATGAGTAATTGGGACCTTGCTTACAAAGGCAGGCAAACAAGGGACGGTGGGTATATCATTGCCGGTGAGACAGTTGTTGGGTATAAAAATTATATCTATATGGCAAAGTTGGACTCATCGGGAAATATCGAATGGTCTAATCCTCTAATAGGAGAAGACTATGATCAATCAAGAGCTTTTGATATAATAGAAACTGCGGATGGTGGTTATATAATTACAGGAGATTCTCACCTAGATCTATGTTTAGTAAAAGTAAATAATAAGGGGCAACTAACCGATGTAAAAGATGAAAAGACTATAATTCCTACCGACTATACTTTATTGCAAAACTACCCTAATCCATTCAATCCAGGTACGCAAATCAGCTTTCAAATCTCGGAAAGAGGATTAGTATCAATAACAATATATGATATTCTTGGAAAGGAGGTGATAACATTATTAAATGAAGAAAAAGAACAAGGTAGTTATACGTTAAATTGGGATGGTAAAGATAAGAATGGGAAAATGGTAAGCTCGGGAATTTATCTATGCCGACTTCAATCCGGCTCGTTGAGCCTGTGCAAGAAAATGGCGCTTATCAGATAAGTAAATCTCAATTTGTGCCTAAACAAATTTTAAAATTAAATGGGAAGTGTTGGAAATGAAAAAATATATTTCAATTATTTTTATTACTATTTTTCTTTCTGCTTCATCTATTTTTGCACAATGGGTTTCCTTCAACGGTACAACTAAAGCAGAAAAGCCACGCATCACAGTTAAGAGTTTCGATTATTCAAGTATGCTTCTTGAAATTTCTATTTCAGGTATTGAATCATCTAAAAGAATTGAAGAAAACAATACCTATGACGTTATAAAGTTCCCAGGATACAATACAACCCTTGAAATAGGAAAGCCGCAATTACCTGCAATTAGAGAACTTCTGGCTATTCCGGATTTTACAAATTATAAATTCAGCATTGTTGATTCATCTGTAATTACTCTTACGAATTATAATGTATTTCCATTTCAAACACCCGTACCGGAAGGTGAAAAAGAAGAATTTTCTATTGATGAATTATTCTATAAGCAGGATAATTTTTTTCCAAATAATGTGTTCGAACTGGATAACAGAGGTATCTGGCGTGATATCCAAGTTTCTACGTTGAGTATTTTTCCTATACAATATAATCCTAAAACTAAAACTTTGAGAATATTTCAAAAAGTAGTAGTAAAAATTGATTTTGAACAAGTAACCGGTAGTGCATTTGTCCGGGAGAAATCTATTTCGATTGAATGGGAAAAAACATTTAAGAATTCAATAATCAATTTTGATTTTTTACCAGAAAAGTTGAATAAAAGTAATTCGTTAATGTCTATGGGCGATTATGATTATTTAATTATTACAGATGATGATTATTTGGAAACAATTGAATCTTTTGCTCAATGGAAAACAAGAAAGGGTCTACTAACTAAGATTATACCAATAAGTGAAATTGGTAACAATCAAACATATATAAAGAATTATATTATAGATGAATTTAATGATCATAATATACAATATGTTCTTTTAGTAGGTGACATTAGCGAAGTTGCTCAAGCATGTGACCCGGTATATCAATATTGGGGTGATATTGGTATTCTTTGTTGATTGGTTCAGACTACATAGCTGATATTTCTATTGGACGTATTTCAGCAACAACTCAAGCTGAAGTTGCGCATATTTTACAAAAAGGAATTAATTATGAAACCAATCCTCCAAACGATAATTGGATAAAAAATGTATTATTGGTTTCTCATCTTGAAGATGCTCCTGATCCGAATTCATTTCAAGCATGCAGCGAAGAAATAAGAACTGCATCTTATTCTGAGAATCCTTCATTTACAACAGCCTATGGCGCTTCTCTTGCAAACGGAGGCGATCAGGCAACAAACTCAATGGTAATCGATTATATTAATGCAGGTTTTGGTGTGGTGAATTATCGTGGGCATGGTAGCGGTGCATATTGGTGGGAATGGAATATCTATGAAGAGAATTTCAGCAATTCTGATGTTGCAAATCTTAATAATAATAAATTGCCTATTGTTTTTTCTATTGCATGTAACACTTCACATTTATGGAGAATAAACGATTGTCTTGCAGAAGCATTTACAAAATCAAATTACGGAGCTACTGCCTTTTTGGGTGCAACCGGTGAAACCTATGGGGGACCAAATAATGTTTTAGATACAGCTTTATTCAAAAATTCGTTTAACTCAAATATTAATTCCATAGGTTTAATATTTAATAATGCTGTGACTCAAATGTTGTCTAAATTTACAAGTGGTCATTCACATATATGGACAGCATTAAAATACCTATGGCTTGGGGATCCAGCTATTGAATTGTGGACAAATACTTTGTCTACATTCAGCAGTCCAAGCATAACAGTAAATGCCAACAGCGTAGTTGTAAATGCGGGCATAGCTGGTAGCAATATAATAGCATGCAGCATTGATAACGGAGAAAGTTATTTCTCCAAAGTTGAAAACGCATCCAGTGCGACCTTTTCAACTTCAGTTCGTCCCTTGTATATAACTATAACTAAACAAAATTATTTAACTTATACCGGAATAACAGGGGGTAATATCACAACTAATACAACTTTATCAGATGATTTAATTATTGTGGGTGACTTAACTGTAAATTCAGGAGCAGCACTTACAGTTAATTCTGGAACAGAATTAGAGTTTTCAAACAATGCATCACTTAATGTCAACGGCACGCTAATTGTAAACGGAACTTCAAGCAATAATGTTCTATTTGATTTCCAATACCCTCAATGGAATCCTTCAATGGGTATTGATAAAAATGGAATAAAAATTAATTCTACTGGTCTTGCACATATTTCCCATGCGGAAATAAGAAATGCTTACACGGGCATATTCGTTAATGAAGGTGTCGCATTAATCGATAACTGCCTTATCAGAATTGGTTATAGCGGAATTCATCTTTATAGAACAAATTATTCAAGTTCAGATACCTACATAACCAACACCCGCATCTACGGGCAGACTGTAGGCATAGATATGTATTATTCCACTGCGCAGCTGTCTTTCAACGAGTTAGATCATAACTGGATGGCTATTAATTGTTCAAATTTTTCTTCTCCATTTTTAGCTCCCAACAGTGATGATCTTAGTGAATCATTTGGATATAATAATATCTACCTCAATAGTTTTGGTCTTTTTGCCGCTTCCTATTCAAATCCTTTCCTCGGAAGACAAACTTGTATTGATTTTGGCGGGAATAATACAATAGATAATAATAGCACAAAAGACGTCAACCTGACTACCTATTGCACCGTGTATGCAGAAAACAATTGGTGGGGAGGCGGTCCTCCGTCATATTACGTTGGCGCCGGTTGTTTCTTCGACCCCTATCCGTTTCTTTCTTCGCCGCCAACACCGGGCTCCGGGTCAATTAAAATTACACCGGAAGAACAAGCTTTTAATAAACGGTTTATCTCTCAAGTTGCATCACCGGTTCAATCTACCGAATCAATAAGTCTAAAGGTTCTTCCGGCAGTAACCACCGAAAAGCCAAGTTTTAATGAAAACTGGACAATTGAATGGAAGCTGCTATATGCAAGAAACTTGATAAGAGTTAAAAAATATAATGCAGCCGCAGAAATTTGCGAAAATGTTATATCAAATTATCCCGATTCATCGCTTTCTTACTTAGCATTGGATTTATTATGGCAGTCTCGTAAGAATGATAATAAAACTCAATTTAGTCAATACGTCAAAAATAAGTCCAAGCTTAACATCAAAAAACCAATATACGGAGTCGCGGAATTAATGCTCGCCGCAGAAGAAAAAGATAATAGAATTTCAATTCTTGATGGAATAAAAGATAAGTATAGTAATGAGCCGCTTGTTGAACATGTTCTATTCCAGAAATTCTTGTATTATCTATATGAAGAGAATAGTTTAACTCTAGCAGCAAAAATATCAAGTGAACTGGGGCAGTATTTCCCAGATTCGGAATCATATTTGGCTTCTCAAAGACTTCTTGGGTCGGATCCAAATCAATCAGAAGCTCATAATCTTTCAAAAAATGAGTCAAATGAAAGTAATTCGGTAATCCCCAAAAACTATGAATTACTTGGAAACTACCCCAATCCCTTTAACCCCAACACAACCATCAGCTATTCTCTGCCTTTCAACTCAAATGTGCAACTTACCATTTATGACATAACCGGAAAAGTTGTTAAAGAATTTATAATAGATGATCAAGCAGCGGGCTATCAAAACGTAGTTTGGCATGGAATCAATCGTAATGGCGTCCTTGTTTCCAGTGGCGTTTATTTCTATAGGTTCAAAGCCGTTTCTCTAGAAAAAAACAATGAAGTCTTTACAAAAACCGCAAAAATTATGCTATTAAAATAAAATATAACAGGGGGGCGTTTATCTCAACGCCCCTCTGTTAATCAATACAATGCGCTTATTAATAATTTTCCTAATAATACTTGTAACATACTCATTCGCGGAGCATCCGGATTCTACGATTTTAAAACTTTGTTAAACGAAGAAAAAGAGCCGGGCACTTATACAGTATCGTGGAACGGTAGAGACAAATATGGAAAAAAAGTAAGCTCGGGAATTTATTTTTATAAATTAAGCTCAGGTTCTTTCAGCCAAACTCGAAAAATGATTTTTATCAATTAAAGTATTTAAGTACAAGTATTATAAATGAAAAGCTTGATAGTTATATATTTAATGTTTATGGTTTCGATAGATAGCCTTGCAACAGAATACAAAGTACCAAAGAAACCGGCCTCAGTTGCTGTAGCTGATATTAACCTGGATGGACACTTAGATATTGTATTGGGGCATGATCCAGATAGCGAAACCGCGTGGTCTGGAGTATCAATCTTAATAAACGATGGTAAGGGAAATTTCACATTGAAAGATTCAGTCTTTTTATTTGCTGGACAACCAAGTATCCATGTCAGAAATATCGATTTAAATCCATATCCAGAAATCTTTGCAAAATACTATAGTTATGATAATAATAATGAATACATCGCTGTTATTAGTAACTATAATCTTGATAGTTTATCATTATTTCCGTTGAACACCACTAGCGGTATTAACAGTTTTGAAGTTTCTAATATAAACTATGATAATAGTTCAGACATATTAGTGACATCACATTTAGGAAAGTTTTGGGGAATATTATACAATAACGGTAACGGAGAATTTTCAACACCAGTGTATTATAACTTAGATTTTTATCCTAACAGTTTATCGGTTGGAAAAATAAACAATGATGATAGATATGATATAGCGGTATCAGGCAATGGCAAAAAAATAAAAATCTATATCAATAAATCTACAGGATTTGATACTGTTAATGTTGATACTAGTCCCCGTATTCTATCTGATATTAAGATAGCAGATATAAATAACGATGGGAAAAATGAAATTATAGGTATTGATGCTGGTATTCCCGGTACAAAAAAGAGGATTCTAATTTATTCAAGGGGTGCCGACAATAGCTTTTATTTGAGTCATATCAGCCAATGGATAAATGAAGCAATGGCAAAAATATTTATTGCTGATTTAAATAATGACACTTACCAGGACATTATATATAATGTTACAATTTATTATCCCAACTCAGATTATGAATTATTTCATACATATATACTTTTTAACAACCAAGATGGAACATTTCAATACCCGGTAAATTACTTTACAGGTATTTGTTCACACACATCGTATGCAGCAGATTTGGATGGTAACGGATGGAACGACATCATAACATTGAACTACGACTTCTACAACCCGCCGCCGAAGACGTGCTCTATTCATATACTCTTTAATGACGGAACCGGAAAATTTCAGGAGAATCCAATTACAGGCGTTAAAGATGAACAACTAATTCCTAGAACATTCGAGTTATATCAGAATTATCCGAATCCTTTCAATCCTATAACGCATTTTCGAATTTCAATCGCTGAATTCCGATGGGTATCACTGAAAATCTATGATGGCCTTGGAAAGGAAGTTGAGACACTGGTGAATGAAATGATGCACCCGGGAACATATACAGTTGAATGGAATGCGGTGAAGTGTGCGAGTGGTATGTACTTTGTACGTTTGCAGGCTGGTAATTATTCGGCAATACGAAAGATATCTTTAATAAAATGAAAGAATTCTTATTTACATGGGGATTGCTATGGAAAAAATAATATTCATATGTATGATGGTTATTATCCCGTTAATTAATTATGCCTCCGAATATAAAGTGCCCAAGAAACCGGCTTCGGTTGCTGTAGCTGATGTTAATCTTGATGGGTATATAGATATTGTTTTAGGACATGAAGTATCGGGGATAGGAGGCCTAGCGTCCTTTCTTATTAATAATGGAACAGGAGAATTTACGTTAAACGATACACTAGCAACAGGTGCATATGAGACCTCAATTCAAATAGGTCATCTGAATAATAACAACGAACCGGATATAGTAATGCTTGATTATGATACAATATCTCAAAGCACATCATTTAGCATAATTTATGATTATGGATCACATACTTTTGATAGCATTAAACAATTCCCACTGTATAGACAAATAACTATCTGGGATTATAGAGTATGTGAATTAAGCAACGATACTTACGACGATATAGTATTTACCTCACATTTATCGAAAGTAATAGGGATTCTGTACAACGATGGCAATGGGGAATTTTCAACACCGGTATATTATAACTTAGATTTTTATCCAAAAGGATTAGCTATAGGTGATTTGAATGGGGATAGCAGAATTGATATAGCAATTTGTGGGAGTAAATTAAAAATCTTCCTTAATTATCCTTCGGGTTTCGATACCTTAAATGTTAGTAATATATCAACGTACCTGTCACATATAAAGATAGCAGATATAAATAATGACAGTAAAAACGAAATAGTTTGTTCTGAATGGGGTATGCCAGGGACAAAAAAAAGAATTTTAATTTTTGAAAATGACGGCAATAACAACTTTCAACTAACGTACAGCAAGTGGATAGATGAAGCGATGGCTAAAATATTTATATCCGACTTAAACAACGATCATTACAATGAGATTATATATAATGTATCATACAGCTATCCAAACTCAGATTACGAATTGTTCCACACCTACATACTCTTTAATAATAAGGACGGAACATTTCAAGCCCCAGTAAACTACTACACTGGTGTTTGTTCTCATGTATCGTATGCGGCAGATTTGAACGGAGATGGCTGGAAAGACATCGTGACCTTAAACTATGATTTTTATAATCCACCACCGGATACGTGTACTATTAACATACTTTTTAATGACGGAAGCGGGAAGTTCATAATTGACACTTCATCGTATAAGTTTTGGCAGCGTACGGGCGAACTCGGTGGAGGCGCAGTTTATTCATTTGCTATAAAAGGAGACAAAGATATATTTGCTGGCACTGCTTCTGGGGTGTATATCTCAACAGATAACGGCAATAGCTGGAGCTATAAATCAGGCGCTCTTATCACTTCAGCAGTAGCTGTAGACGTGACCGGTAATATCTATGCTGGTACTAATGGGGGGTTGTATCGTTCAACAGATAATGGTAACAACTGGGAGCTAGCAAATACAGTTTATTATTGGGTCAGTGCTCTGATGGTAAGTATAAACGGAGATATAATTGCCGGATGTCTAGGACAAGGAATTTATATTTCTACCGACGGAGGAAATAATTGGGAGCAAAGAAATAACGGTTTGATTGATTTTTATATCTTCTCTCTATCTGTTAACAATTATGGTGATCTATTTGCCGGAACATCAAAAGGTATATATCGTTCAACAAACAATGGATATAATTGGATAGAGATCAATACCGGTTTGGTAGATTCTATTATTAGATCTATTACAGTAAACAAAAAGGGAGATGTTTTTTGTGGAACGGAGATGGGGCTGTATTATTCCACAAATAATGGAAACAACTGGAATAAAACAAATCTGCCGAATAACGTTGTTACATCCATAGTAACCATTAGCAACAGTGACATATTTGTTGGAACTTTTAATAGAGGAGTGTACCACTCTAAAGATAACGGAGTTAGTTGGATACAAGTAAACAGTGGTTTTCTCTATCCATCTATTTTGAGTATTGCAGTAAACAACGAAGGCTATTTGTTAGCCGGAGCTATGGGAAGTTCGGTGTATAGAAGTGTAAGTCCCCCAACGTTTGTAGATGAAATTAATTTCTCAATTCCTTCAAAATATATCTTGTATCAAAACTACCCGAATCCTTTCAATCCGAGTACAACGATCGAGTATGCAGTGCCTAAGACTGGACGTGTTATGATAAAAATATATAACATGATCGGCGAAAAGGTAGCTGTGCTTGTGGATGAGGAGAGATATCCGGGAACATATACGGTGGAGTGGAACGGAGAAGAACTTCCAAGCGGCATTTACATTGCTAGATTGACTGCGGGAAGCTTTGCTGCGTCAATAAAACTTTTACTTATAAAATGAGAAGGGGGTGAATGATCTTCGACACAGATGATGTTGTAGAAACCTGAACGGCGGTGCGCCGTTTTTGTTTGCCTATGTGCAGTACACAAAAATCACAGAATACAGTCAAACATTTTTAAAATAAGGAGAATTTTTTTATGAAACAGTTATGTATTATCTCGGTGCTTCTCCTATGTGCGGTTGTCTCCATAACAGCACAAGAAGGGGTGCAAGTCACAAAAAGCGAAGCAGCAAATCTTGTGTTAAACGAGATTTTAGCGGACAAGATCGGTAAAGTAGATATTCACATTTCGAATAGTCCAGTTGCTTTAAAAGATGGATTTAAATTGCACAATAAAAAAATATCATGTCCCTATTCTTCAAACTGGGTTGTCTTTGTCGATGATTATGTCTTTGCAAACTGGGAACACCCATGCAGATACATATTCATCAATAGCGAGAAAAAAGAATTTACAGTTATTAATGATGTCATTTTCCCAGCAAATATGGAAGACTTCGAAAAATTATCCGGTGTTCAATTTCCTCCAAAAAAATTACAGAAAATAAATAAAGTAAATAAAGAGGTGGTCATTCAAACTGTAACACAAAACCCGCATTACTATGCGGTGATAATAAACGGCGGCGTAAATGATTCTTATAATTATATACGCTACTGGAACGATATATCTTCTATCTTCTGCACTTTAACACAGGTTTATGGTTATATGCCGGAGAATATTTATGTACACTCTACGGATGGAACTGCGGCACATAATCATGGTTCGTTGGACTTGGATAATGATGAGACCGCAGATATCGATCTTCCTGCTTCGAAATCAAGTATCTCAAGTACTTTTCAAACACTTGCAAACACGATAGTACCCGATGATCAGTTATTTGTGTTTGTAACGGATCACGGCGGTAGAGATGCTAATGGCTCTTACATATATCTATGGGGAACAGAGACCTTGACTACTTCTGAACTCAAACAAATGTTAGCTCCGATTAATACGTCTGAGATAATTAATGTTATGGAACAGTGTTATAGCGGCGGTTTTGTAACAGATGCCAACAATATAACCGGTTCTCATCGGGTCGTTCAAACTGCATGCAATGCTACTGAATATTCCTGGGCAGAAGTATGGATTACGGGTGCTAATTATGATGAGTTTGTTTTTTATTGGACTGCCGCGGCGAGAGGTTACTATCCAGGTACAAATGCGTGGGAATTAGGTGATCCTACTGGTAGTTTTCCATTTGATAATTATTTTTCTTCTCACCCTGCAGATTACAACCCTGATACAAATGGAGACGGGGTAGTACAAATGCAGGAAGCATTCAACTATGCTAACAACTTTGATACTTGGTCGTCTTACGGATTCTATTATCCATATTATTCAGGCTATTCGGAAACTCCTACTCCAAATCATAATATCGGTTTTCAGGAAGATTTGTTAAGTTTGAAGGGTATATCGGGTAATATTACAAGTACACAAACAGTAAGCGGTAATTTTCTTGTAAGTGGAAATCTGAGTATTCAAAGTGGAATTATGGTTTCCGTCAATCCATTATCCAATTTTTATTTTTTAAATGGTGCTTCACTTAATGTCAACGGCACTCTTAATGCAAACGGTACTTCAAGCGACGAAGTGGTTTTTGATTTTGTTGAAAAAAACATGACGGTTGAAAACGGTATAAAAATCAACAGCGGGGCCACAGCAAACTTCACATATGCAATAATTAAGAATGCGTATAAAGGAATTCTATCATCTGCCGATGTTAATTTGAGCCATTGTGAGATTTTGAATTGTAGTTACGGTCTATTTCTTTGGAGCGTTGGTTTAGGAAGTACAATCGATTATTGTAATATTCATAATAATAGTATTACCGGAATTCATCTTTATAATTCATCTCCGGAAATAACCAACAGCGCTATAAAATATAATAATTATGTGGGAGTTAAATGTGAAAACTCCTCATCACCAAAATTTGGGAAGCTAACGGTACCGGGTTATAATAATATCAGCAACAATGGCATTGGTGTATATGCATTTGTATATTCGTACCCTTTTATTGGAGAACACAATTGCTTTATTGACGGTGGGTTTAACAAATTCTATGATAATGTTAACTATCATATTAAATCAGAAATAAGTTCATTCGTGTTGGCAGAAGATAATTATTGGACGCCGCTTTCTTCATCAAAATTTTTAGAAACACTAGGTGGCACAATTGATTATCAACCTTATCTTTCTGAGCCTCCTTTTGGGATGGCAAAAGCTTCATCCAATCCGGAGGAGCTAGCCTTTGACCAAGCCATCGGCTCCGGTTTTTCTTATTCAGCAGATATTGCAAAGCCGGCTTTCGATTGGAAAGATTATTATAATGACGAATGGCCGATTAAGCGGAAATTAAATTTCGCTAAACATTTAATAGGTTTTAAAATCACCGATGGCGCTCTAAAAATTTGCAAAGACGTAATAACAAAAAATCCCGATTCCACAGAAGTTTTATACGGTCTGCATTTGATAACTGAGGCGGCTGAAATTAGTAATATTGATAATGCGAATGAGTTTTTCAAATTGCTATATAATACAAAATCAAATAAAGAAGTTTACGGCTTAGCGGGATTAATGCTGGGAAATATTTCGAAAGACGACAGGGAAGAAATAATAAATCAAGTAATAGAAAGATTTGAAGGAAAAAATATAGCCGAAGTGGCTTATTATCAAAAAGTGTTATATACATATCATGATTTAAACGATATCAAACAAGCTCAAACTATCTTGGAAAAATTTCAGAATAAATATCCAAATTCTGTTCTTGCCGTTTATGCTCGCGATTTTATTAATGGGATTGATATTCCGAAATCAAAAGATGAAAAATCTTTTAAACAATTGGAGTCTGAAGATGATTCGAATATTCCACTTAAGTACGCATTATTAGGGAATTATCCGAATCCGTTTAATCCCGAAACAAAGATTAGGTACGGCTTACCATTTGACTCGAATATTGAATTTCAGATTTTTGACGTCACCGGAAGGATATTGAGATCATTCAAGATTGACTCACAATCCAAAGGATATTATGACTTTACGTGGGACGGTAGAAACGAAAGCGGAATCGACGTCTCAAGCGGTGTGTATTTATACCGGCTTACAGCAACGTCTATAGAGAGTATGCGTGTATTCTCCGGTTCCGGCAAGATGATGATGCTTCGATAGGTAATATTTGAGAGCCAACTTCGAGTTGGCTCTTTTTCAAACAATAATTAATCGTTGAAGTTAAATGACACAATTTTATTATCTTCTAAATATAATTGTCTTAACATTTTTACTAATGTCAAAGCCTGTAACGATAAAAGCCGAAAACCCCGATACTGCGATAGTAAAACTTAAAACGCACAAAAACTTAATTCTATCGGCTGCGGAAAAGTTCGAAATAAACTGGAAAAATCTTAGCGCTATTATATACGTTGAACGAACAAAAAACTATGACTGGTCGGATGATGCTTTGGATGGATTATTCGCTGTTTCAGGGCTGAACAGTTCAATAGGATTTTGCCAGGTGAAATTAAAAACTGCATACTGGATTGAACTTCAATTGAATGATTCTACAACGAAACATTATCCGGGCAGGAAATATGAAGGATTATTACATGTAAGTTCTTCACCTGCCGAACTGTTACAAAAATTACAAGTTGATTCTTTGAACATTTTATATGCCGCAGCGTATGTTTGTATAATGCAAAAAAGATGGAGGAAAGCCGGATTTTCAATTGATGAGAAACCGGATATTTTAGGCACCCTATATTCAACCGGGCTATTTTATAGAGATGGAAAAGAAAGAATACCCAACAGCGCGCCGAAAGCCAACAATTTTGGGAAAGAAACGTTAGCAGCATTTAATAAATTGAAAATATGAACTTCTGCAATCCTCTATAGCCGTAAGATGACGCTTTTAAAATGATTTATCATTTTGAGAGCAGTCCCATTTTTCCTCCCGGCATAGTTCGGCCTTTTACGAACTAACCTATCCACCGATTGGTAGAGACGGATTTGTCCTTTGTATTTTTTCCCTTTCCCTCGTCTTTTGTATAAGCCACCCACCTTGAACAAAGAAGGTAATGTCCTTAATTTTGTGTAAAAAGAAAAAAGAAGGTGCATCCCAGAATTATTAAATTTGAATTGAAAAAAAAACAAAATTTAGTAAAACATGAGACAGCACCATGAGCGTAAAAGTAAGAGCCTCAATCGAGAAAAACAAATTATTTGAAGAATTACTTTAATCGGATCGAGAGACAATCTTTCAAGAATTTTTTAAGACAGGAAGTCACAGATTATTTAGGTCGTGATTGGTATCAGCGCAAAGAAGTCTACGAACCTCAAGCAGTAATAGAATTGCATCAAGATCTCGGAATTATGGAGCGAAGAATTGGAGAACTAAAGCATCAGCTTAATCTTGACAAATATTTGTCGTTGGATGAGTTTGCTCAGTAATCAGAAAATCGTGAAATAAATCTGAAATAAAACTAATGTGAAAAGAATTTTATGAGTTCAATTCTTTCTCATGGAAATATGTATGAAAGTTTTTCTGTTTTGGCACTTTTTTCTGACCTATATCGGACTTGAGAACAAAAGGAAAATGCATGTTTTGCTTTATCGTTTTGAGAGATTCTATTATCTTGCACGGTAATATTTAACAATTAAAAAAGGATGGAATATGAATTATAGATTTCTTGGCAAATCGGGTTTGAAAGTATCGGAATTATCTTTTGGAAGCTGGATTACATTTCACGATCAGATTGATGATACTCTTGCTTACAATTGCATGAAGGAAGCTTACGATTCCGGAGTAAACTTTTTTGATAATGCTGAAGCGTATGCTCACGGAGAAGCTGAATTAATGATGGGCAGAGTAATTAAAAAAGCTGAATGGAAGCGAAGCGACCTCGTAATTTCTACAAAAATATTTTGGGGCGGAAAAGGTCCCAACGACAGAGGACTTTCGAGAAAACATATTATCGAAGGCGCCGATGCATCGTTGAAAAGACTTCAAATGGATTATGTTGATCTTATTTTTTGTCACCGCCCTGATGTGTACACACCAATTGAAGAAACTGTTTGGGCTATGAATCAAGTTTTGAATCGAGGCAAGGCAATTTATTGGGGAACCAGCGAGTGGAGCGCTGAACAAATATTGGAAGCGTACTACATTGCAAAGAGGGAACATCTAATTCCTCCGCTGATGGAACAGCCCGAATACAATATGTTCAAACGAGACAAAGTTGAAAAAGAATTCCTAAAGCTTTATGATGAAATTGGATTAGGCACAACAATCTGGAGTCCTTTAGCGAGCGGATTATTAACCGGAAAATATAATAAAGACATTCCACAAGACAGCAGAGCGGCTCTGGGTGGTTATGCTTGGCTCAAAGACAAAATGAATTCTGTGGAAGGAAAGGAAAAAATTTCCAAAGTTCAAAAGCTTGCTAAGGTTGCAAATGGAATCGACTTATCTATTACCGAATTGGCATTAGCATGGTGTCTTAAAAATCCCAACGTAAGTACAGTAATAACGGGCGCATCAAAAGTTGATCAAGTAAAACAAAATATGAAAGCTGCCGATGCTGTAATAAAATTAACCGATGATATTATGAAGGAAATAGAAAAAATTCTAAACAACAAGCCGGAAAAGCCTTTTGAATGGTGGAGAGAATAAACTTTTACAAATTTTTGAGTCTACTCCAAAAAGCAAATAAACCATTAAAACGGTTAAAAGAATCACAACCGAGTTTAGCTAACCCACGACTTAAGTCGTGGGTTAACAACAACTTAGATAATTGGTGAAGCGTTTCAACGGTTTTCAATTCTTTCTCAAATTCGATTTAAGCACCTTTTTGCCGCGGACTCATTATTTTAAATGGAAAAATCAATTTCCGAATTTAAAGAAACTTCATAAATTGAATGCGGGAATTTTTTTAAGCGAAAAATTAGTTTAGCAATCGAGGAATCAATCTTCCTGCGCCAATGCCAAGCCAAATAACTACAACGCTTCTAGTCCACGTATAAATAACCGCAAGCAAAAGGACGATAGGAATAATAAATATTAATGAATAGTCTTCAATCCAAAAGGCAGTCGTGCAGACTTCGTAGATGCTAAACATTGCTGCAATTAATAATATGGAAATGTATTTGTTGTAGTTTCGCAGAAGCCGCTCCATCAGAAAACCGAAAAAGAAAAAACTCTTTATTAGCGCCGTTGAATTTCCTAAAATTCTCCCTGAAGCTGTAGAAAATTTATTAAACCAAATGTTTTCAATTCCCAACTTCATTAGCAGAATAGGAAGTAGTGAAATTGTTGCAACTGCTAAAATCGCAAGGGCTTCTTTTTTCCAGTTTTTTGTTCTAAATCCAAAATCCGCTAAACTAAATTGAAAATGAATGTAAATCAAAGCGAAGAGCGGAATAGAACCTAAAATAAAAATATATTGCGAAAACGTTGCAGACAGAACGGTTAGAATTAAAGGGATAGTAAAACGCAATTGTTTAAACAAATATGTTCCTTTATTCGCAAATAAAGGCAGAACAATAAATATTACACCCATTATCGCGAAGCTCTCGAGCATCTGTTTAATGGATGAGTGGTGCCACGATGATAATTCATAACCCGCGACAAACGGAATAATAAAACTTATTATTATGGAAAACACGACAGCCGCAATACAAAGTTTAATTGAATTATGGAACTCAGCTACATATGGATCGAACTGTTTGTTACTTGCCATTAAATTTAGTCTCATAAGAATTACTCTATAAAACTACTTTTTTTTCAGAACACATCTAAATATTTTTCTCTCAATTCTTTAGCTGAATCATCAGCTAGGTTTCATTAATATTCGGATCAAGAAAAATTAATCTTCTCTGAGAAATTATTTCTTGACAAAAATCATCATGTCTGCTATATTACGTATGTTATCAGACAAGTTCTAGCATACTCGGAAAAATTGGGCTTTAGGATGTGACTAACTTGGCGAAGCTGTATCCGACAACCGCACAACTAATCTGGAAAAAAATACAATTCATTTCGGAGGAAGCTAATGAGACTCAGACTAATTCATTACTTATTGTCTGGAGTACTGTTGTTTCTGTTTTTATTTAATAACAATGCTTTTGCAGGTGAAACAGGAAAAATTGCCGGATTTGTTTTGGACAAAAACACCGGCGAACCTTTAATTGGAGCAAATATTGTTGTAATTGCTAAATGGGTTGATGGGAAGTCAAGACCACTCGATGCATTACTGGGCGCGTCAACTGACGTTGTTGGGGAATATTTCATTCTTAATATTTCCCCCGGACTTTACAGCGTGAAAGCTTCATACGTTGGTTATAAAGCAGAGGTGATAACCAATGTAAATATCAGTGTCGACAAAACCACTGAGGTCAACTTCAACCTAGAGGATGTCGCATTTGAAAGTGAAGAAGTTGTAGTCACTGCTTTTTCACCTCAGACAGTCGAGAAGGACGTTACGGCAACAAAGCAGGTCTACAATATCAGAGATGTTGAAAGCATTGCGGGTGTTGCAGATATTGCAGACATTCTTGAACTTCAAGCTGACGTTGTTGACGATCACTTTAGAGGCGGACGCGTTGGCGAATCTCTATATTTAATGGGCGGCGGAAGCATTGTTAACCCGCTAAATAATCGGAGAGCTTTTAAGCCAATTACCACCGCTTTGGAACAAGTGGAAGTTTACACAAGCGGTTTCAGCGCTGAGTATGGCAATGCACAATCAGGAGTTGTTAATATGATAACGCGCGAAGGGGGAGATACGTGGGAAACCAGAGTTGAGTTTGCCGGAAAACCTCCGTATTACAAAACCTGGGGCGGCAGTCCCTTTGCGGAAAAGAATTTATACTTCTACAATATTTTGGCGTCAACCGATGCTTGGTTGGAAGAAAACCCCACACAGCCGGGAAGAGCGTTGTACGATTTAGGTTACGGTTTCGGACCTGCCTATCTTCCTCCAAGAAATGTTTGGCCCCCGAATCCTTTAACTACAGCAGAATCCTTATACGTTGCTCGAATTGGGCAAATTGGTTGGCTCCAATCAGTTAGAGATGTGGGCTTAGAATATGACAACACTCCAGATTACAGACTGGATTTTACAGTCGGAGGTCCAATTGCAGATAGATTAAAATTGTTCGTTGCCGGAAGGCAAAGCGTAATTAATCCAATTGTTCCAACGCCGGATAAAGATAACGAAAGGCAGTTGATGAGTAATTTGACTTATCAGCACAATGAGCATAATAAATTTCAATTCAGGTTTGTTTACGATAGAGTTTTTGAAAATGTTTTTAATAGCAGTTGGGAGCGGTGGCTTTTCGATAGAACCTTCAGCGTTACCAAATCGATTAATACAACCCTTCAATATGGATTAAGCTGGAACCACATCATCAATAACTCAACTGTTATGGATATTAAATTCAATATTCTTGATGCTCTATCGGAAGAGCGAATTGATCTATTACAAAACAACGAATTTTTAGAGGATTATTCCAGTAAAACAAACTGGGTAGATTTTACGGGTCCTTCGTACCACCGCGTTGGAAGATTAAATGACGACCGGGGAGATCAGCAGAATTATACTTATGATCTTCATGGCAGCATTTATAGCCAGATGAATAAAAACAATCTCGTAAAGGCTGGTTTGCAGTTCAACTATTATGATGTTGATGTTGCCCGCGAAATGAACATTACAAATCCTGCATCGTTCAGAGATGTGAGATTTTTAGCTTATCCTTATGAAGGAGCCTTTTACTTGCAAAATAAAATGGAATATCTCGGATTTATTGCAAACGTTGGTGTTAGGTTCGATTTCTACAACTTCAACGCAAATTATTATGCTGATGAATTCTCTCCTCTTAGAAATCCCGATTACGACGAATCTCTTCCGTATTTAGAACGCGGACAATACTATGACAGAGAATTGGCGGCACGCGAGAAATCGAAACTGTTTACAAAAATGCAGCCGAGAATAGGTATTTCATTTCCTCTTTCAGAAACAGCGGTGTTCCATTTGAACTACGGAACGTTTACGCAAAGACCGTCATTCAATCAGATATTTTATTCGCAAGTTACTATGTTCAATGAGATTGAAATTCTCGGTAATCCACGGCTTAAGCCAGAGAATACAAAGGCTTACGACATCGGACTTGTGCAAGCATTCCCTTACGGATTTAAATTAGATGTGAGCGCATATTATAAAGACGTAACTAATCTTGTTGAAACCGCTTATTACTACGACGAACAACAGGCAGTTTACAGAACTTACAAGAATAGAGATTACGCAGACATTAAAGGGTTTCATGTAAGCGTAGAAAAGAACGAAGGAGCGGTTCGAGGATATTTGAGGTACAATTATGAATCTACAACCGGAAAAAGCAGCAACGACTTAAATGCTCCGGTTATTTATTTCGAAAATCCTCCTGAAGGTCAAGAAAGCATAGAAATACCCGACGCAGAAGATGTTTATTTAGATTATGATAGAACACACAAAGCAGTTGCCAATATTAGATATGTAACTTCGTCCAATACTGGATTCGAATTCGGCGATATTTATCCGCTCGGAAATATCAGCATAAGCTTAACCTATAAATATTATACCGGGCGACCATACACTTGGGATGAATCGGGACAGGGCTTAAAATATAATCAGCGTACACCTGATGAAAATGATATGCGAATTCGTATTGAGAAAAGATTCAAACTCGGAAATACAGGAATGACCGTTTACGTTGAGGGATTCAATCTTCTTAATGAAAAAATATACAGTTACAGCAGAACGTTTGAAGATGAGAGAAATACTCCTAAATGGGAACTCGATAGAGAGAATGTTCTGGTCTATGATGAGTACAAACCTTATGTAAGCGATCAATCGATTTATTTATTAAGCAATGAACCAAGGAATTTTAGACTTGGTGTATTGTTCAAATTCTAATTCAAAATAAAATAAAAATAAAAATGAAAATAGATATTGGAGCAAGAATTATGAGTAAACAAAGGATAGCAATTCCTTTAATTATAATTCTACTTTTTGCGAGTGCGTTTTCCGGACTTGCGCAAATACGGGAGTATAAAATTCACAATAGAGGAATGCTGCATGAAACCGTATACAACACAGGCGAAATCGGAAGAGCATGGATGACAGGTCAGGCGGGCAATAAAACTAATCTTCCTCTTATGGAATGGCCCTCAAGATCTGCAACAATTGTAGAAGGAATAGAATACAGCGGACAGCATAATATCCTCGGGGCTGGAGTTTATATTGCTGCAAATCCTGATGGAAAACCTGGTTTAGCAAATAGACTTTATTCATTTTGCGGTGGAGTTGGCGCTAGCGATCCCGAAGTTGCGTTCGGCAGATGGAGTTTTCCAATCAGCTTAGATAAAATTGAAAACTTCCCGCTACTTTCTGACGGAACATTAAATCCAGATTACGATCCGGATGAAGCTGAAGAAATAATAATTGCTAAATGGGCTTCATCTGTTGGTATAACAGTTACCAGAACTTCAAGAGCATGGAGTTATCCAGACTACGACGACATGATTATTTATGAATACGAATTCGAGTATACCGGAGACACAGACGGTAATCCCGCAACAATAGAAAGAACCGGTACACTAAAAGACGCAATGGTATTACTTATTTACGGCTATGCTCCTTCGATGTACGGTTATCAGAGGCATTATCAAGAATGGAAATACGAGGCCGGAATTTACCGCGGCGATCAAAATAATTTTTGGGATGCAGACTACTGGCTATCGTTTAATATGAATCTCAGAACAAATTTGGATCCACTTCTTCTCGGAAAACCTGAACCGAATAAAACGCTTTTTAAAGAATATGCGGCATCAGGTAAAAATGGCGGCGGATTAACCTCGCCTCAAGCGCCGGGTTATGCGATGCTATATTACGATGTTAATCATCTTGCAATTGTTGATCCTCTAGATCAGGTGCGCAATGAATCCGAAGCCGCGCAGATTATGAGAACACTCGACGGAATTTATTACGAAATCGATGACAATGGCCATGTTAAACAGCCATGGTCAAATAAAGTAAGCACTGGAAACACAAGATCGTCGAAGATGGAAATTGAATCTATCAATCCGGACAAACGATGGAGTGGTGTTTACAGCGAAGGAAGCACTACATGGCCCATGGTTCCAAGAAATGATCCAAGATGGTACGGACGCGCTGCTTACCCTTACAGACAGAGCGCTGATGCTGGACAAAAACATACTGTGTTTGGTCCTTATACACTTAAACCCGGAGATAAACTTCGCTATGCAGTCGCGGAAGTATGCGGCTACGGCGCTCAACCGGGTAAAAAGATTGAAGGCGGACAAACTCAGGTTCAGTGGTTCAACACACCAACTTGGGATACAAAAATTGTAATTAAGGGCGAGACTATGGCGGAGAAATATCTTTCCGAATATGGTTACCCCGATTACGTAAATTCAGATGTGCGCAACGTAACTCAGGTTACACACAAAGCTTTTACAGCTTATTTAGGGCAGGAACCCGTTATTCCAGTTTGGCCGGAAAGCAATCCTTCGGAAGGAGATTATAGGATTCCTGTACCAGTTCCAGCGCCGATTATTAATGTTACCAATACAGTTGACGGTAATATCAAAATCAACTGGGGACGAGCTGCAGAAGATTTCACTCATTCAAGATTGAGCGGTCAGTTGGATAAATACATAGTTCTCCGCAGCGACGCAGGAATGGGACCATGGAATGATACGATTGCAGTAGTTCTTAAAGGGGCTGTGGATCAGGATAATGAATACACGATAATAGATGACGATTCTGGATTTAAAATAGGTGAAACCAGATTTTACTCTGTTATATCAGTCGACGAATTCGGCAATACATCGGGTAAAACAAATCTTCAAAAGTTCGCAAAGAATGTAGGCTCGGTTGACGAAATGAGGAAAGTTTATGCAGTGCCGAATCCGTTCATCTCAAAATCCGGGTTCCAAGGTTCGGGCGATGTTGACGACAAAATAGGATTTTACGGCTTGCCGGAAAAATGTACGATTAGAATTTTTTCGTATTCAGGGCAGTTAGTAGAAACAATCAAGCACGACGAACCATTATATACCACAGCGTGGTTTCAAGTTACAAAAAACGGACAGGAAATTGCTTCCGGTATTTATTTCTATATAGTTACAACACCTAACGGTGATCAATACAAAGGCAAATTCATTGTAATCAAATAATTTTACAATGGCTAAGGGTAAAAAAATGAAATTTATTAAAATAATACTAATTGGCTTTCTACTCTTTTCTTTTTCAAGCAACTCAATGGCTTTCGAAAAAGTGGGAACAACTTCATTTCAGTTTTTAAAAGTAATTACAACTGCACGAGCTGCTTCATTAGCCGATGCATTCACCACGCTTCCTGCAACCTCCGAAGCAGTGTTCTGGAATCCGGCTGCATTAACAAGAGTGCAGAATATTTCGGCTTCGGCTGGATATGTGGACTGGTTTTTGGATGTGGCGCATTATTCGTTCTCGGCTGCGTATACAGTTGAGGGAATAGGAACATTCGGACTTCAGGGATTAATGACAAATGTCGGCGATATTGAAGAGACAACAGTAAACGGATTGGGTTATGTGAACGGAGTTTACATTCCAGGTTTAACAGGCAAAGTATTCAGTCCGAATGCAACTATACTTGGTTTGTCATACGCTCGAGACTTAAATGACAGATTCGCATTCGGCGTTACGGTAAAATATGCTCGCGAAGACTTAGTTTATAAAAGCGTTGGCGCTGTTATGTTCGATGGCGGATTCACTTACAACACCGGATATAAATCAATTGTAATCGGTGCGGCTTTGCGCCACTTTGGTCCGGAAGTTAAATTTATTGACAAAAGCTATCCGCTTCCGCAGACTTTTAATATTGGCATTTCATCGTATCTAATTTCACCTTACGATCCTTTAATTGGAAATTACGGCGATCATTCACTATTGGTTGCGTATGATTTAATTCAGCCGAGAGACTACGATCAGCAACATAGCGTTGGAGTTGAATACTCATTCGGCGAAATGCTTTACCTGCGCGGCGGATACAAATTCAACAGTGATCAAGAAGGAATAAGCACAGGCATTGGACTTAAATTTACGAATTATACAATTGATTATGCTTTTAATGATTACGGCGATTATTTGGATGCAGTTCATAGATTTACTATCGGTTTCGGTATTAACTAAAAAAAATTTTTTAGGAGCAAGGCAGTCATGCTTAAATTAAAATTTATTAAAAACTGGGCTTTGGCAATAACAGCTTTGTTGGTTTTCCCAATTCTACTTAATGCGCAGCATAGGGGAGACAATATTGATTTCCAAGGGCTGTCAGATCTGAATGATGCTGGAGTAAAAGCAACTGCTATGGGCAGTGCAGTAACTTCGCTATCTGGAGATATAAGTTCACTGTTTTATAATCCTGCCGGTTTAGCGTCAATAAAAGAAATTAAAGTTTCGGCAACCGCGAATTATTATTCCAATTCATGGTGGGAGAATCAGCATTACAGACCGAATAGGCTTTTTGTAACTCTTCCTTTTTATTTGGAAGGATTGTACATTCCCGACCCCGCAGACGATGGGAAACTTGACGTTGATAGGCTATGGACTCCAGATAATTTCATTGACTCTAATTATGTTATTAATCTTCCTGATCTAGGAAAGGATCCTTTTGGCAAAGACGCTGCTGATTGGAAGAGAGACGTGAAAGGATTTGCGTTTAACAATTTTGCCGCTGCCGTTCCATTGGAAATATTAGACCAAAATTTTGTTTTTTCTGCTGGATTTAGCAGTAAAATAAATATTCAAAACTTCGATCAGAATAATACATATCTCGATCCGCATCCCGGATATTTTGAGTACGGCGAAATAGGAAGAGTAAACGGTAACGATACTCTAATCGTAAATTGGTCGAGATATCTGCGTCAGAGAGAGGGGTCAGTTTATAGCGTTGTAGGCGGAATAGGATATGAATTAAATAAAATGTTCAGCTTTGGATTGGGCGTTAACTACATGTGGGGCAGCTCAGACGATTACCAATATCTTGATAGAGTTGGAACTTTTGATCTGCTTGACGATAACGATTTTAGATTTTCTTACGCCGATAATTATCAAGAAATAAAAGGCGCTTCAAATTATAATGCGCTCAATATAAACTTCGGATTTCAGGTCAAGTTGAAAAAATTTCAATTCGGCGCAAAGGTAGATCTGCCTTATACTTTGGAAAGAAGCTTCAGCTTTACCGAAACATTTAAGGATACTGCGAATAATACTTCTACCGAAAAATCGGGAATGGACCAATTTAAAATTCCTGCGGTTTATAATTTTGGAGTGAGTTTTTACCCGGTTGAAAATTTTCTTCTAGCTCTTGATTACGAATATGCTCCGTTCAGCAAAGGCAGTTATTCAATAGAAAGCAGCGGCGAACCTAATAGAAAATGGTCAGATAGGCATACGCTAAAATTCGGAATGGAATACTCCCCGTTTGATTTTATTTCTCTTCTTGCTGGTTACAGAAATATCCCTACAACATTTATTCCGGATGGGACTGCGGATAAAAAGAGCGGACCTAAAGCAGACAGTTATACTTTTGGTTTAAGCATCAACACATTTTTTGGACGATTTGACGCTTCTTACGAATACAGAATTTTGAATTACTACGATTCTTACTTCAGCAATACAAATTACGTTACAGAGACATATACTAACGTAATGGTTGGTTTTGTTTATTCTTTATAATTCTGATAAAAAAATTAATTATCAACAAACAACAGGAGAAATGAATATGAGAAAAATTCAAAAACTCATTACTTTCATTTTACTCATCTTTTCAATGAATTTATTCGCTCAGAAGTTCATTGATGTGAGTGATTCATTCGATTTTCAACTCGCATTGAATTACGCGAACGCAAATAAGGTAGACACGATTTACCTTACTACGAGTGGCGGCGTTTATACCACAACCGACACTAATTACTTTAATATAACAACTCCCAAAGTAATTATGCCAAGACCAGGTTTGGCGGAAAGACCAATATTTACACACAGCGCTGTTGATTCAAGCGTAATTGAAATTTTCCGTGTTTCTAACGATCTAACTATTCAGGGAGTTATATTCGACGGAAGTCATGCAAGAACTCACGGAATGAAATATGCTCTTAGAGCGGGAGATGGTCCCGACGGCTTCCCGGTTCACAAAACGGGAATGAATATTAAAGTGAAAGACTGCATCTTCCGAAATTTTTATCAAAATAAGTTGTCATCCGGTCCTGGATATGCAGTATACTTTCTTCTCGGTGTAAATGCAGGCACTGTAATAGTTGAGGACTGTGTAATCGAAAATATGGGCGATGAAGCAATCCGTATGACCGAAACAGAAAAATACAGCCCAATCAACAAAAGATGCCTCGATACATTGATTGTTCGCAATACAACATTCACGAATATCGATGCAGAATGCGTTAGATTTTACGGAGACGTAGATACTTCTGCGGCAACAACAGATGCGTACGTTTTAGTTGAAAACATTACAATTAATAATAGCGCAACACGAACCATGTACATTAAGAACAATAAAAACACAACTGTTCGTAATGTGATTATTTCTAATGGAAGACTTCCTGGCGCAGACAGAGCAGACAGAGCAGACTATTTGATTCAGATACAATTACCCGGATCAAGTATCACTAATGTAGATACTTTCAATTGTGTATTCGGACCTGTTCCAAGCGCATTGGCAATAAGCGCAGTTAAAGGTGGAACTGTTGATAATACAAGTATTTTTG
Organism: Bacteroidota bacterium; assembly: GCA_018829545.1. Lineage (GTDB taxonomy): Bacteria > Bacteroidota > Ignavibacteria > Ignavibacteriales > Melioribacteraceae > JAHJTX01. Next base: position 28,120 of record JAHJTX010000173.1, read on the forward strand.
GATTTGATCCGCTTTATGTTGATGCAGCAAACGGAGATTTGAAGCTTACTCCCGAATCCCCTGCCTATTATTCAGGGTATAACAATACTCATCTTGGCGATGGTAATTGGGCAACAAGTACTCCAACTGTGCTGCCTTTGAATATGACTATTGTTGGTAAAGGCACTGTTATATATAGCCCAGACAGAAAGGGATATGTCTTTCCAGCAAATACAAATGTAACTTTAACCGCAGTTCCGGATTCAAATTATAAATTTGTTTCTTGGAGCGGAGACGTTACGAGTACAGATATCAGCACGTCAATTATCGTAGATGCTTTTAAAAATGTAACCGCAGCATTTGAAATAATGACAGAAGTTAACGAAGGCGCTAATATTCCTGTCGGGTATTCTCTCGGGCAGAATTATCCAAATCCGTTTAACCCAGCAACGACCATTGAATTCACATTGAAAGAGAAAGGAACTACAACTCTTAAACTTTACGATGTAATAGGAAGATTGGTTGCAACCGTTATCAATTCTGAGCTAAATCCGGGTTCGCATATATTTCACTTTAATGCCTCGCATTTAGCGTCAGGCGTATACTATTATAAATTAACATCTAACGGATTTATTTCAATTAAAAAGATGATGCTTGTCAGATAACCTAATCATCTACATAAATACAATAAAATGCTTAATTATTTCAGTAAATTCTTTTAATATCTCTTCTCAATAAATTATAATCAATTAACTAATAGGAGGAAGTAAATGATTTCCTACGTAAAATATTTTAAAAAAATGACACTTTTTGTGCTACTGTGTTTTACACCTAATCTTATTCAAGCGCAAACTGTTCATCAAGTAACAGCAGGGACGGATGTGCTTATAGCTGCTGTTACCGCTGCCGCATCTGGTGATATAATAGAACTTACCACCAGCGGCGGATTATATCTATCAACTGATCAAATTGAAGTTGATAAAGATTTAATTTTCCGAGGCGCCCCCGGATTAGCCGAAAAACCGATACTTAAATATACCGGCACTTCTACAAGCGCTTACTTTTTCAAAGTAATTGCCTCTCCAAAAGTTAGATTCGAAAATCTTGAATTTGATGGAGACGGAGTTGCTGACGGCGCTGCAGCAAAAGCAAAATATGTTCTAAGATTAGACAATGCTGATCCCACAGGAACTATGGATGTCCGTATGAATAATTGCGTATCTCACGATTTTGCCGACAAGTTTATTAAACCATACGGCAACTGCGGAATTGATTCGCTCTTTATTCACAATTCCGTTTTCTACAATGGTGCTTCAGAAGGCATCGTTCTTTATTCCGGGTCTTCAAGCGATCCAGCAGTAGCGTTGGATTATGCAGAAATAGTCAATTGCACTTTCTATGGCATTACTCGCGAAGCAATTAAAGCCGATACAAATCCAGATACAAAAATACTGGTAGATAACTGCACAATCTATAACTCCGGCGGAACAGCCAAAGGAATGCTGTATGTTGACGATCTCTTAAACGTAGAAATAAAAAACAGCATTTTTGTTGAAAACGGTTTTGTAGATAACTTTGTTAGATTAGAATCAGATGCCAATTCATTTCATCATAATGTAGTTTATAATGTTGCAAGCTGGGATGTAGATAATTCTGTAACTGTTTCCGATACTCTTCACGCAAATCCAAAATTTGCAGATGCTGCTAACGCTGATTTCACACTTGCTCAAGATTCTCCTGCTTTAACTGCCGGTGTTGGCGGAACGGTTGCTGGCGATTTAAGATGGGATCCAAATTTCTTCTTGCCTAAAGTTCATAAAGTGGAAGCAGGTATAGACGTATTGCTAGCCGCTATAGCTGCCGCGGCGCCTGGTGATACAGTTGAGTTTTCAACTAGCGGCGGTGTGTATCTTTCCGCAGATCAAATTGAGTTGAATAAAGATTTATTTTTTAGAGCAAGACCCGGTTTAGCTGAAAAACCAATTTTGAAATATATCGGCACTTCTACAAGCGCATACATATTTAAAGTAGATGGAACTGCTAAACTATCATTCGTCGGGATTGAATTCGACGGTGACGGCGTTGCAGACGGTGCGGCGGGTAAAGCAAAATACGCTTTAAGAATTGATACCGGCGATACTCTAAGTGCTATTGAAATTAGAATTGAAGACTGCGTAATGCACGATTTCGCAGATAAAATGATTAAACCGTATGGTAATACCGGAATTGATTCTTTAATTGTACACAACACAACTTTTTATAACGGCGCTTCCGAAGGCGTTGTTCTTTATTCCGGATCTTCGAGTGATCCAGCGGTTCGTTTGAAATATGCTGAGTTTTACAATTGTACTTTCTACAATATTGCTAGAGAAGGATTAAAAGCAGATACTAATCCGAGCACAAAATTATTAGTAAACCAATGCACATTTTATAACAACGGCAGCACATCAAAAGGACACCTTTATGTTGATGATCTATTAGACGTTGAAATTAAAAACAGCATTTTCGTGAAAAACACTTATGTTGAAAATTTTGTCCGTTTAGAATCAGACGCTAACTCATTCCATCATAATGTTGTGTTTGATGTAGCTAGCTGGGATGTAGATAATTCAGCAACTGTTTCCGATACTCTTCATGCAGATCCAAAATTTGCAGATGCAGCAAACGCTGATTTTACTCTTGGTGCAGATTCACCTGCACGAACAGCTGGCGAAGGCGGATTGCCTGTTGGAGACTTAAGATGGGCAATTGATCTTAATAAAAAAATTGTAACAGTTTTAACTGAAGGCAAAGGAATTGTAAATCTTGATCCAGTTGGCGGAATATATGACCCCGGGACTCAAGTTCAATTCACTGCTGTTCCTGATGCTAACTGGGAATTCGAAATGTGGGAAGGATTAAATGTATTCCCGCCGAACTTGAATCCTGCAACTGTTACTGTTGACGATCATATGACTGTAACTGCTAAATTCAAAAATCTTTCGCCTCAAGTTTCTCTGACTATCGATACAGTCGGTTTAGGTTATGTTACAGCCAATCCTGAAGCTGGAGATGATGGAACATACGACAAAGGTGAAACCGTAACTTTAACAGCTACGGGAAGACCAAATTGGACTTTTGTTGAATGGCTTGGCGATGTTATCGGAACAGAAAATCCAATAACGTTTAATGTTGATTCTAACATGACCGTTCAAGCATCTTTTGCAAGCACATTAACTCAATTTACACTAACTGTAAACATAGTTGGTAACGGCGAAGTTTTAGCTGATCCAAAACCGATAATTGCAACTTATGATACAAACACAGTTGTGACATTAACCGCTGTGCCTGCAACTGGCTGGGAATTTGGTTCATGGACAGGAGCTTTAACTACAACGGTTCTTGTTGACTCCCTTGTTATGGACGGAAACCACGTTGTTACTGCAACCTTCATTGAGAAGCAAGTTGCCGGCGGCGTGCTGGAAATAGACGATTCATGGGATCTATATGATGCAGTAAGTTTTGCTAATAATAACAGTACTGTTCATACTCTTGAATTAACTACTAGCGGAGGTTTGTATACTTCGAGAAAACCTGAAACAGTATATATTACCAAGCCGTTAACTATCCGTGCTAAAGCCGGATTAGAAGCAAAACCAATTCTTACAAACAGTGACCCAAGTACAACCGGTGCTAGTATAGACATCCTTAGAGTATTTGATGATTTTGTTCTTGAGGGAGTTGTAATGGACGGCGGGCATGCAGAATCACACGGTATGAAATATGGCGTAAGAATGTCTCACACCACAGGTGATTCGGTAAAAGTCGGCGCAAACGTAACTCTTAGGAATGTAGATTTTAAAGATATGTTCGATGGAAAGAGCTTAACTGCTGATGGACATGCTTTTAAAGTTGACGTTTATGTACGCGCAGGAGTTATTAAGATTGAAAATTGCACGTTCACCAATACCGGTTATGAGGCTATTAGAATGTCCGACACAGAAAAATGGCCGACAGATAAAATATGCGATTCATTAATCGTAAGAAATTGTACTTTCACTAATATTGACGCAGAAGGAATTAGATATTATTCTGATCTTAATCCTCTAACTCCGGATGCGCCGCTTGTGATTGAACACTTAACATTTAATAACTCCGGCACAAGAACCATGTATTTGAAAAATTCCGGCGGAGCAGTTGTAAGAGACATTGTTATTGCAAACACAAGGCAATCCGGTCACGGTCGTGACAGTGATTTAATGGATTCACAAGGCAATACCGACGCTCCAAGTTATGTAAGCCATATTGTTACATTTAATACACCGGATGGTGTTGTATTAAAAGCAGCTGATGGATTGATTGACGAGGAAACAGTTTGGGCTTTTGATCCTAAATTTGAAGATACCGCAAATATGAATTATACTTTACTAGCGGAATCTCACATGTACGGATTGGCAAGCGATGGAGAGGCAATCGGCGATTTGAGATGGGCAACTAACACTCCTACTCACGTTTCTCTTGAAGTAGTTGTTGATGGAAACGGAGAAGTAACTGTTGATCCTGCGCCTGTCGGAAAAACTTATGATAAAGATCAAGAAGTTAACCTCACAGCTGTTGCAGATACTGGCTACATCTTCACTGATTGGAGCGGCGATTTAACTTCAACCATAAATCCGGTTAACGTAGTGCTTGAAGTATCAAAAACCATTACTGCTAAATTCGATATCGACACTTACGTTGATGAGTTGGGAATTCCTACTGTATTTGCTCTTGAACAAAACTTCCCGAATCCATTCAACCCTAGTACTACTATTAAATATGCTTTACCGGTGGATGCCAACGTAAGCGTAAGAATTTATAACGTTCTTGGGCAGGAAGTTATTACTCTTATTCGCAACGTTGAGTTTGCTGCCGGATATCAAAATGTTGTTTGGAACGGAACTAATAATAACGGCGAAAATGTTTCGACCGGTATTTACATTTACAGAATTGAAGCCAAAGGTATAGACGGCAAAGATTTTGTTAAATCAATGAAGATGATGTTCCTAAAGTAATTATTCCTTTCACAATGCAGCGCAGAAAACCATCTGTGCTGCATTTTATTTCGGTTTAGAAAATCACACTCATGAAAAAGATATATATCTTTTCTGTCATCATTTTATTACTTAGCTATGCAAGCGGTTATGCAACTGAATTTAAGGTTTCGTCGGCTCTGGAAATTAGCAGCGCAATGCAAACTGCCCAACCAGGCGATACATTAACAATGCGCGACGGCACATGGACAAATCAAAGAATCGTTATTAGCGGAGCAGGCACGGCTGAGAAACCAATTCTGATTAGAGCAGAAACTCCGGGTTATGTGATTTTAACCGGTACTACAACATTGTATATAAGCGGCAAGCATTTAATTGTTGATGGATTGTACTTCTTAAACGGTTACACAAATAGTGGTTCTGTAATTGAATTTAGAAATGGATCGAGTAATCTTGCGGAAAACTGCCGGCTTACAAATACTGCAATTGTTAATTACAATCCGGCTTCAAAGAGCACAGATTATAAGTGGATTTCTCTCTACGGAAAAAACAATAGAGTTGATCACTGCTATCTTAGAGGCAAAACACACAACGGCACAACGCTTGTCGTTTGGCTTGATGCACAGCCTAACTATCATTTAATAGACAGCAATTATTTTGCTTACAGACCGGAGCTTGGTGTAAACGGCGGCGAGACTATTAGAATCGGCACAAGTGATTGGTCGATGTATGATTCATATACAACTGTTGAAAACAATTACTTTGAGCAATGCAACGGCGAAGCGGAAATAATCTCAAATAAATCCGGACACAATGTTTTTAGATATAATACGTTTTATGAAAGTGAAGGCGCCTTGACTATAAGACATGGCAATTACGCCGAAGTTTACGGCAATTTCTTTTGGGGAAATAAAAAGTCAAACACGGGCGGAGTTAGAATCATCGGTGAAGACCACAAAGTTTATAATAATTACTTTCAAGATTTGAAAGGCACAGGTTATCGCTCAGCGTTAACCATGATGAACGGTGTTCCTAATTCTCCCTTAAACAGATATTACCAGGTTAAAAGAGCGCAGGTTGTAAACAATACTTTTGTTAACTGCGTTTCCACATTTTTAATCGGCGCAGGCAAGGATTCTGAATTGAGTCTACCGCCGCTTGATGTTGTGCTGGCAAATAATGCCGCCATTTCAACATCGCGGTTTATAGAATATGAAGACACTCCAATAAATATAGTTTGGGATAAGAATATAATGTTCGGCGGTCCTTTAGGAATTGATCAGCCGCAAGGTATAAGTTTAGTTAATCCCAAACTTGAATTGAGCGAAGACGGTATGTACCGTCCAAATGCGGCTAGTCCTTTGATTGATTCGGCATCATCGTCTTATTCATTCATAAATTACGATATGGATGGGCAGCTTCGTCAATTGCCTTATGACATTGGAGCTGATGAATACTCATCATATCCAATAATCAGAAAACCAATAACTGGCAAAGATGTTGGAACATCCTGGTATCCGCCGCCGGCAAAACCGAATCCTATTCTTTTTGTTGAGGCAGGGCAGGATTCACTGCAAAATGCTATCTCAAAAATTATTAACAAAAACACGATAATAGTTCTAACAACAAGCGGAGGCGTTTACTCTAATTCATCGAGTATAGTTGTGAATAATCCGCTAAAAATTAAAGCTGCGCCAGGTTTAGAAAAGATGCCGGTTATAAATCAAAATAATCCGGAAACCTCTACAAGAGTTATATTCGAAATCTTGGACGGCGGCAGTTTGAATTTAACAGGCGTTGAATTGGACGGACTCGCTAATTCTTCAACACCGGCCAAATATTTAGTTAGAACCGACGATGCGCCAATGACAAAAACCTATAATTTATTCATTGACAGTTGTTACTTTCATGATGTTGTTGTAGGAAGTGACGGTAATTTTTTTAGAGCTTACGCAGGCACAAAAGCAGACACAATTAAGATCACAAACTCACTCTTTACAAATGCGGGCAAGGAAGGCTTCAGACTTAAAGACGAAAGCTCAAACTCAAGTCAGTTTAACGTAAACTACTTTGAAGTAACAAATTCAACTTTCTGGAATATTAACAGAGAGGCAATAAATATTTATGCAGGTGACAATGTAATATTTACTCCATGCCCGGTAATTAGAATTAATCATAGCACGTTTGATAATTGCGGTTATGCGGGAACTTCCGCTGTTCTGGCAAACGAAGTTGATGACACAAAAATTAGAAATTCAATCATTTCTAACGGATCAATATCTTCAGCTTCTGTAATTCTCTATGGTCAGCTCGCATCAATTTCGTATACGAATATTTTTAACGGCGGAGAAATTCAATTAAACAGAAACGCTGTTCTCGGGAATGGAATAGTAAGCTATAATCCTTTATTCACAGATAGAGTTAACGGGGATTTTACGCTTCCATCTAATTCACCGATGCTGGGTCTTTCCGATGATAATAAGGCGTTAGGCGATTTGCGATGGGCAGTTAATGCGGCATCATTCTACAAACTTACACTAGCTCAGTTCGGAGAGGGAGCAATAATTGTTGAACCTGAAACCGTAGCGAACAATTACGAACCCGGCACAGAAATTACTCTTACTGCAATTCCGGCGCAGGATTACGAATTTACACAGTGGTCGGGAGATATTAGCGGAACGGATTCAATAATTGCTGTTACAATAAATTCGAATAAGACGGCTATTGCGGTATTTACTAAAGTAACCTCACTAGATGAAGTAAGCGACTTTCCGGCGGGTTATTCGCTTTTACAGAATTATCCAAATCCATTTAATTCTAAGACTGTTATTAAGTTTCAAGCGCCAAGCAACGGGTTTGTTAAACTAATAGTCTATGATTTATTGGGAAAAGAAATTCAGACATTGGTAAACGAAGAAAAATTACCTGGAATTTATGAAGTTATTTTTAATGCATCTTCTCTAACCAGCGGAGTTTACTTTTATAAATTGACAACAGATAATTTTATTGAAATCAAAAAAATGGTTCTTCTCCGATAATTAAAAATTTTTCTCACATACTCCCCAAAAAATAATGATAAAAAGAATCTACATAAGCATAGTTTGTTTTATAATATTTAGTTCTTCATACAGCCAGCAGTGGCAGTCCGATCTTGTGTTCTACACTGATGACGGAAAACTGGTTTATATAAGAGATTCCGAAGGAAATACAATTCCAGACTTTAGTTATGCGGGTTATAAAAACGGAAACGATACTATTCCCTTTGTTCCGGTAGTAAAAACAATCTCACCAATTGCAGGCGATAATACACTCCATATTCAAAGTGCATTGTTCGAAGTTGGATTGATGCCCATTAACTCAGATGGAATTAGAGGGGCATTGCTTTTAAATACGGGGACCTATGAAATTAAGGGTACAATCAACTTAGGCTTCGATGGAGTAGTGCTCCGCGGCTCGGGAGATGGATCAGACCCGGCTTCAAATACAATTCTCAATGCAACGGGTAATTCACCAAACCAAAGAACAGTTTTGATTGCAGGCGGCGGAGCCAGCACAAAGTGGAGAGAACAAGTTTCAGGTACAAAAACAAATATCATTACTGATACAATTTTAGTTGGAGAATCGCAGTTTGAAGTCGAAAATATAGCTAGCTACAAAGTCGGCGATAATATAATAATATTTCACCCAGGTACGGATGGCTGGTTGCAAGCTGTTGATTACGGTGGAACTCATTCCAACGATCCGGGCGCCGATCCGAGCGTAGATCTGCCGTGGAGTCCGAATGCTTGGCCGATAGTTTTTAACCGCTATATAAAAGAAATTGAAGGCAACAAAATCACAATTGACGTACCTTTATTTAATACGCTCGTGAAAAGTCAATCACAATCATATATCTATAAATATGCTAGAACAGGTCTTAAAACTAATATTGGTATTGAAGATTTACGAATTGATATTCAGTCTGCCGGCGGTACAGATGAAAGCCACGCTTGGCAGGCAATTGATCTTTACTTAATAGAAGACTCGTGGGTGCGCAACTGTACGATGCTTCATTTTGGTCAATCAGCCGTGCGGTGTAACACTGCAACAAGAATAACAGTTGTTGACTGTGATGCACTTGATCCTGTAAGCACAATAGAAGGCGAACGTAGATATAACTTTAATGTTTACACTGCTTCTCAGCAAATACTTTTTTATAGATGCAATGCAACGGACGGAAGACATGCCTATGTTTCAAACGGTACAACGTGGACTTCCGGCTGTGCATTTGTTGATTGTACTTCGAAAGGGGCATACACAAGCAGCGAAGGACACCGCTCATGGAGCATGGGTATATTATTTGATAATCTAATTGAATTGGATGGACCAAGACCAGGGCTAAATCCGCGCTTACTTGGTTTATATAATAGAGGTTATTACGGAACCAGTCACGGTTGGGCAATTGCACACTCAGTTGCGTGGAATTGTGACGTAGCGAAGGGATATCTAATAGTTCAGAAACCGCCGACTGCCCAAAATTATGCTATTGGCTGTAAAGGAAATATAACCGGAAAATACCCCTCCGCCCCTTTTGATGAACCGGAAGGATATATTGAAGGAGCGAATAAGAACAATCTTCACCCACGCTCACTCTATCTGGCTCAATACGAAGAAAGAATGAAAAATATTGTTTCCGTTAAAGAGTTTGTTCATTCGGCTTCAATACCAGAATCTTTTGAGCTATTCCAGAATTACCCTAATCCGTTTAATCCTTCAACGACAATTTCATTTTCTCTTCCACAAAACAGTAAAATTATTGTGAAGGTCTATAATTCCATTGGCAAAGAGGTCAAAGAACTCTATAACGGTTACATGGAAAAGGGAACAAATTTTTTGAAATGGAATGGTACAAATAATCATCACGGCAAAGCTGCGTCCGGAATTTATTTTCTTACTGTTTCTAGTGATTTGGGAATGAGAACAATTAAAATGATGCTGATCCAATAAATCAAGAGCATGTTTAAAAATAACACTCATAAATATTTATTAATCGTTTTCACCTTTACTGCAGTTGGATTTAAGAACTGTGGCGAGAGTGATATGGTTGATGTTAAATCGATAGACAAGAAAAGAATTATTACTGCGGCGGAAAAATATTTGAACGATGAGCCGGTGACAGTAACTTCATTCAAGTGTGAAAGAAGCAGCGGCGGAAATAATGATTTTTATTCCGAAGGCGATTATTGGTGGCCCGATCCTGAAAATCCGAACGGACCATACATAAGAAAAGATGGATTGACGAATCCGGATAATTTTACGAAACACCGCGAAGCAATGAGAGAGATGAGTTTGAAAGTTGCCGCTCTTGTTGCGGCATATAAAATTACTCAAGATAAAAAATACGCGGATGCAGCCTTAAAACATCTCAATGCGTGGTTCGCGGTTGAAGACACAAAAATGAATCCGCACATGCTTTACGCGCAAGCAATTAAAGGAAGAGTAACTGGCAGGGGCATTGGAATAATTGATACCATACATCTAGTGGAAGTAGCGCAAACAATTATTGTTTTGCTAGATACAAATTATATAACGCGTAGTGAAGCCGAACCAATTATCAAATGGTTTGAAGATTATTTGAATTGGCTAATAGAACATCCATTCGGCTACGAAGAAAAAAATAACGGCAATAATCACAGTACATGTTATATAATGCAAGCTGCCGAATTTGCCAAGCTTACCGGAAATGAAAAGGTTTTACAAGAATGTAGGAAATTTTACAAATCGGATATTCTGCCATTGCAGGTAGAGGCGGACGGAAGTTTCCCGAAAGAATTAAAACGCACGAAGCCATATGGTTACTCATTATTTAATATGGATGCAATGGGGATGGTTTGTTTAACGCTCTCCACAGAAGATGAAAATCTTTGGGAATACGAAACGGCTGATGGAAAAAGTTTTAAGAAAGCAGTTGAGTTCATGTATCCCTTCATCGCTGATAAATCGAAATGGAATTTGCCTCCCGACGTGATGTATCATGATGAATGGCCGGTAAGACATCCAAGCCTTCTTTTTGCCGGGTTAGCATATAATGAAGAAAAATATATCGAACTCTGGAAAAAATTAGATCCCGATTCGGATGTAGAAGAAGTAAATAGAAACTTTCCAATACGCCAACCGATACTCTGGATGTAACCAAATCCAAATTTACAAGAGCACATTACAAATCTGTCTTTATGAAAAGAAAATTTATTAAGTCAATATCAGTCGCTGTCATTATCGTTTCCTCAATAATTTCGAATGCTCAGAATCTCGATCAGAGCTATTTGAAATCACTTGAGCAGCAGTTGATTAAAAAAGATAATCTATTTAGCGGCAGATACGCTGAGTATACCGTTGACGGGAAATGGCAGTTTAGAGACAATGTAAACTGGCTTTCGGGATTTATTGGCGGTGAATTTTGGCTGACGTATGAAATGACAGGCAGAGAGGAATTGAAAAAACGTGCAGTTGCATGGGCGAATAAATTAATTGAGTATGCAGGCATTGATTATACTCATGACATGGGCTTTATTTTTCTACCAACCGTGGTTAAAGCTTTTAGTGAAACCGGAGATGAAAAATATAAATCTGCGGCAATTAACGCTGCGCAAATGCTTGCCAAAAGATTCAATAAAAACGGAAAATTTATTAGAGCATGGGGTAAACTTGGTAAACCCGATAGAGAAGGATTGATGATAATCGATACCATGATGAATCTTGAGCTTCTTTTTTGGGCGGCGAATGAAACAGGACTAATTGAATTGTATGACATTGCTTACAAACATGCTGTGGTTTGTATGAATGAACACGTGCGAAGTGATTTTTCAGCGTATCACGTTGTTGAGTTTAATCCTGAGACAGGAAAGGTGACAAAGAAATTCACTCATCAAGGTGCGGAAGATGAATCAGCCTGGGCGCGTGGACAGGCTTGGGGAATTTACGGTTTCGCAAATGCGTATAAATATACTGATGATCAAAGGTTTTACATTACCGCAAAAAATATGGGTGAGTACTTTCTTAATAATCTGCCTGAAGATGGAATGCCTTATTGGGATTTGAATTTAACAGGAACTGAAAATATTAAGGACGCTTCCGCCGCCGCGATTGCCGCTTCGGGATTTTATTTGTTAGCAGAAATAACAAACAGTAGAAGCGATTATGAACGGTTTACGAATGCTGCCGATGATTTAACGCTCAAATTGGTTAAAGGTTATTCTTTCACAAATTCAGCTCGGAAAGAAGAAGGGCTTTTACTGCATACTGTTTATAATTATAACAAAGGGTGGGGAATCGGCGAATCATTCCCTTGCGGTGATTATTACTTTATCGAGGCGCTGAATAAATATTACAAGAGAACTAAAGAAGTAATTCAAACTGATTTAACGGTGCCAAGGCGGCAATTTCTTTTGAATGACGATTGGTTTTATCTTGAGGATAATATCGCTGATTATTCAAAACTGCACTTAACTGATAAACAATGGCAAAAGGTAAATCTTCCACACACGTGGAATAACTTTGACGCGGTGGATAATGTTCCTGGTTATAGAAGAGATGCAAGTTGGTATGAAAAAATCATCTCACTCAATACAGTTGAAAAAAGTAAACAATACATTCTTTACTTCGAGGGGGTCAATATTTCCAGCGAAGTGTATGTCAATAATAAGTTTGCCGGCAAACATATTGGCGGGTACATCGGTTTCGAAATTGATTTAACAGAATTTATTGCTGAAGGTAAAAACAAAATTACCGTAAAAGCTGATAATACTATTGACAGAGAAATAATCCCTTCGCAAAAATCTGACTTCTTCATTTTCGGCGGAATCACAAGAGATGTATGGTTAAAGATTTTTCCGGATAATCATATAAGTTTAGTTAAAATATCTACTCCAAACGTATCCCCTGAAAGCGCTGAAACATCTGTGAATATTGAGTTTAATAAGGAATTAATAAACGCCGTTGAAATACAAACAGTAGTAAAAGACCCACGTTCAAAAATTGTTTTAACTTCATCACAAATTATAGAAGCTGTAAAAATTGCAAATATTAATCTTCCCCAAATTCTTGAACCCGAATTATGGCACGTAAATTCACCGAATTTATACGCAATGGAGATATCTGTTCTATCCGATGGTAAAGTAATTGATAGAGTTAATGAAAAATATGGTTACCGCTGGTTCGAGTTCAAAGAGCATGGTCCGTTTTATTTGAACGGCGAGAGGCTGCTTCTCCGCGGAACGCACAGACATGAAGAACATGCGGGACTTGGAAATGCTCTGCCCAATTCTCTTCATAGAAAAGACATGGAAATGATTAAAGAAATGGGAGCTAATTTTGTACGACTTGCGCATTACCCGCAAGATCCTGAAGTATATAAAGCATGTGACGAATTAGGGCTTATGGTGTGGGATGAATTGCCTTGGTGCCGCGGTGGAGTGGGCAACAATGTATGGCAGGAAAGTGCAAAAACAATGTTCCGAGGAATTATTAATCAAAACTATAATCATCCTTCAATTATAATGTGGTCAATCGGTAACGAAGTTTACTGGCTTCCGGATTTTGAAGGCGGAGATGATATTGATTTACTTCGGTCATTCTCCGAGGAATTAAATAAAATAGCACATTCTCTCGATCCGTACAGAGTTACTTCTATAAGAAAATTTTACGAAGGCTCGGATATTTTTGATGTGTTTTCTCCTTCAATATGGGCTGGCTGGTATTCGGGAGTTTACAAGAGTTACGAAAAAGCAATTTCCAAAGCAATAAAAGAGTATAAAAGATTCTTCCACGCAGAATACGGTGGGTCAAGTCATGTCGGCAGGCATACTGAAACAACTATAACAGGCGACGGATTTTTAAATCCAGATGAATGGGCTGAAACGATAAATCAAGTTGAATTAAAAAGTATTGCTAAAATGGGCGACTGGAGTGAATCCTATATTGTTGATTTGTTTGATTGGCATTTGATGGTCTCAGAAAGACTTCCGGACTTTACCGGAAATGCTCAATGGGCTTTTAAGGATTTTGGCACTCCGCTTCGTCCGGAGAACGCAATTCCGTACATGAATCAAAAGGGATTGGTTGATCGCGATGGAAAACCGAAGGATGCGTATTATGTTTTTAAAAGTTATTGGACAGAGAAACCATATTTCTGTTATATAGAATCACACACATGGCTTGATAGAGGTGGTCAAAAAGGACTTAAGCGCGAAGTGAATGTTTTTAGCAATTGCGACGAGGTTGAGTTGTTAGTGAATACTAAAAGTTTGGGTAAGAAAAAGAAGGATATCTCAAAGTTTCCCGCAAGTGGAGCAACGTGGGATGTAGAATTTCTTGAAGGAGTTAATGCTATCAGAGCGGTAGGCTATAGAGACGGTAAAATAGCAACTGAAGACAATTTGGAAATTAATTACACATATAAAAAGAACGATAAACCGGAAGAATTAATACTTAGCAGTGAACGTCTCTCAAACGGAAATTATCTTATCACGGCAAAAGCTGTTGATAAGGATAAAAATTTTTGTATTGATTATAACGATAGAGTGTATTTTTCTTTGAGCGGAGCGGGGAAATTGTTAGAAAATTACGGTACACCCGGCAGAAGCTCAATCATAGAAATGGCAAACGGAAAAGCATCAATAGAGTACAAAGCCGTACCATTTGAAGAAGGAATAATCGAAGTAAGGAATCAAGATTTCAAGGGCAGTTACATTTCTATTATAAATTGAAGAACGTCAAAATTAACACCATAACACTGTGAACAAAAGAATAGCGGCAATCGTAATATTCCTCTTCGCGTGCATACAAATGAACGCACTTTTCGCGCAACAAAGCGAATTAAAGTTTTTCTATTTTAAGAATGCAGACGTTGCAAACGCAAAGGGAAAAATGAATGCGGCGGAAGATGGCGAATTATTTGACTACAAAAATAAATTAGCTGATGCCGCCAACTACTTTTTAACGCAAGGACCTTGGAGCGTAACATTTGATAAATCACCTGCTGCAAGCGGCGACCTGCACGACTATTTTAGCGAAGGTCCCTATTGGTGGCCCGTTGAAGATGACCCCGATGCGCCTTACAGAAGAAAAGATGGGCAGAGGAACCCAGACAGATTTACAAATCACAAAGTTTCCGTCACGATTATGAGTCAAGCGGTTTCCACTCTGAGTTACGCGGCATATTTGTTAGATAATAAAGAGTACGCTGATAAAGCATCGGAAATAATTCGTGTTTGGTTTTTGGACAGTTTAACAAAAATGAATCCTAATCTGAATTATGCGCAGTCTGTTCGCAATAAAGCCGAAGGCAGAGGAGTTGGATTAATTGAGGCAGGAAGATTCACAAGATTATTGGAAGCGGTAAATTTTTTGCGGGAAAGCGGCTTCTGGAATGCTGAAGATCACGCAGGTTTAAGAAATTGGTTTACTCAATTTTTACTCTGGATGAAAACAAGTCCAAATGGAATAGATGAAAAATACAGAATGAATAATCATGGAAGTTGGTATTACGCACAAACGGCGGCGTACTCTCTTTTCCTCAAAGATTATAATTCCTTCCAATCAGCATTGCAATATATTCAGGATACGCTACTTGTTCATCAACTTGATGAAACTGGTAGTTTCCCCGAAGAAGAAGCAAGAACGCTTTCGCTGCATTATTCCGAGTTTAATCTTTGGGCGCTCAGTACTTCTGCGTCAATGGGTTCCTTGCGTGGTTTCGATATTTGGAATCATAAAACCGTAAGCGATGTAAACCTGCTTGCAGTTTTTAATAAATTAATTCCGTTTTATCTTGAACCACACAACTGGAAAAAGGAACAGATAGTACCGTTCGACAATTCAAATTTATTTTCAATTGCAATGGTTTCTTATTCACTTGAGGATAGCAGATTTTACAGCGTTCACAAAAAATTAGAAAACATTAAGCGCATCAGTTTAATCAAAGCCGATTTAGATCCATTATTCCTGGTATACTGTATTATTTTATCCGCCAAATAGCACTTATAATATTAATAGATAAATAAAATGAATAAAGACCAAATAACAAAACGGATTATTGAAAATTGCGCCGTAGCAGTAATACGCGTTAAAGATCAAAACAAATTATTAAAAGTAGTTGAAGCAATTTACAAAGGCGGCGTGAAAGGAATTGAAATAACCATGACTGTACCTAACGCAATCCAGCAAGTTGAGCTTGTGACCAAAGAATTCAGCGAAGATATGATTGTTGGCGTTGGATCCGTTTTAGACAGCATAACGGCAGAGCAGGCAATTGATGCAGGAGCCAAATACGTTGTAAGCCCAATTTTCAAAAAAGAAATTATTAATACGGCTCATAACTTAAATGTACCTGCAATGCCGGGATGCTTTACACCAACGGAAATTCAAACCGCGCATGAACTCGGCGCGGATATTATCAAAGTGTTTCCCGCAGACGTTTTAGGCATGGCTTTTTTTAAAGGAATCAAAGCGCCGATGCCCCACTTAAAGTTAATGCCAACCGGCGGTGTAACTCTTGAAAATGCAGGAGAGTGGTTAAATGCCGGCGCATGCGCTGTTGGTATTGGAAGCGCGCTTCTTGATAACGAAGCTATTGAATCCGGCAATTACAATGTGCTTACGGAAAATGCACAAAAATTAATGGCAAATATTGAATCAAAGAGAACAGTTAATAATATATTGATATAAATGGGTGAAAAGATGTCAAAAAAAATTGTAACATTCGGCGAAATTATGCTCCGGTTATCAACTCCAGGATATAACCGATTTGTGCAATCACAGAATTACGATGTTGCTTACGGCGGGGGAGAAGCAAATGTTGCTGTAGCATTAGCAAATTTTGGATTTGAGAGTTATTACGTTACAAAACTTCCTAAGAATGAAATTGGACAGTCTGCCGTAAATCATTTAAGAAGATTCGGAGTTAAAGATGATTATATGTTGCGCGGCGGAGAAAGGGTGGGAATTTATTTCCTTGAAACCGGCGCAAGTCAAAGAGCTTCAAAAATAATTTATGATAGATCAAATTCTGCAATCAGTTTAGCTGAAGCAAATGAATTTAAGTGGAAGAAAATATTTGCTGGTAAAGACTGGTTTCATTGGACGGGCATTACTCCCGCTCTTGGAACAAATGCGCGGGCAGCATTAAAGGAAGCGTGCATCGAAGCGAAGAAACAAGAACTTACAATAAGCTGCGATTTAAATTTCAGAAATAAAATGTGGACCGAAAAAGAAGCGCAGTTGGTAATGATTCCGTTGATGGAATACGTTGATGTTTGCATTGCTAACGAAGAAGACGCAGAGAAATGTTTAGGAATGCATGCCGATTCTACAAATGTTGAAAACGCAGAGCTTGATGAAAGCGGATATTTCGAACTGGCAAAGGAATTGAAAAACCGCTTCAAATTTTCCACAGTTGCCATTACTCTTCGCGAGAGTTACAGTGCATCGCACAATGGATGGAGCGCTTTACTGCATGACGATAAAGAATGTAAATCTCCGCAGCGTTCAAAAATTTATGATGTTCAAATTGTGGATAGAGTAGGCGGCGGGGATTCATTTGCAAGCGGGCTGATTTACGGTCTGCTTAAAAAGAAAAGCACAAAAGATGCTCTAGAATTTGCAGTAGCAGCGTCTTGCTTAAAACAAACTATACCCGGAGACTTTAATTTAGTTTCTGCAGACGAAGTAGATAAACTTGCTGGCGGCGACGGTTCAGGAAGAGTTGAAAGATAAGTTTAATTATTTGGGTAAATAAATGGATGGGAACATATTCAATCATGTTGGGAATAGAGTCTCGATAAGCAATTTAATAGCGTCACAAATCGAGGAAGCTATTCTTAATAAAACGTTTCAGCCAGGTTCTAAACTGCCGTCTGAACTTGAACTTTGCAGACAGTTTGGAGTAAGCCGAACTTCTGTTCGCGAAGCATTGCAAATACTTTCCGCATATAGATTGATCAACGTAGAAAAGGGGAAAGGTATATTTGTTAACTCATTCACTTCGGAGTCGGTTAGCAACCCGATGCAGAAGTATCTTAAATTAAATCTCGATAGGAACTATATTCTCGATCTCATTCATGCAAGAAGAATTTTGGAACCTGCAATCGCTCGCGAAGCTTCATTAAATCATACCGAAGAAGATATAAATCAGCTTGAGGAAGATATTAACGCGCTTGTTGAATGCAAAAGCGGATACGATGAACTCGCTGAATGGGATATGGCATTTCATTTGGATTTAGCCAGAGCTACAAGAAATGTTGTAATACCATTGCTTTTAGCGCCAATTCACAACTTGATGCCAAAGCTTAAATCAACCGTGTATGCCACTATTAGCGAAGCAAAGGAATCTGCTGTGTTATGGCACACAAAAATTTTTGAGGCAGTAAAGGAAAGAAATTCAAATAAAGCTTACAAGGCAATGGTGGAACATCTTAAAATAGCCGAACAGCATGCTGAAAAAGTATTTAAATCAAAATCGAATTAATGAATTATAAATTTATAGGAGATGACATGACATTTTTTAACGGAAAAACCGTAATTGTAACCGGTGGTGCGAGAGATATTGGAAGACAGACGTCCTTAAAACTTGCGGAAGCTGGAGTTAAAGTCTGCGTGAATTATTATGATAATCCGGAAGATGCAAATGAAACTATAAAAACGATAAAGGAACATGGCGGTACTGCGATTGCTGTTCAAGGCAATATGACTAAACAGGCAGATATTGATAAAGTAGTTGCCGAGTGCACAAAGGAATTCGGAAACGAAATTCACTTTCTCGTGAATGTTGCGGGTGGATTGGTCGCGAGAAAAACAATGGAAGACATGGATGAGAACTTTTGGGATTTCTTGATGACTCTAAATTTGAAAACGGTTTTTCTTGTAACAAAGGCGGTTCTTCCACATATGCCCGAAGGTGGAGCGATAGTAAACTTTTCGTCGCAAGCAGCACGCGATGGCGGCGGTCCCGGAGCTATAGCATATGCAACATCAAAAGGCGGCGTTCTAACTTTAACACGAGGGTTAGCAAAGGAGTTAGGTCCAAAGAAAATTAGAGTGAATGCAGTTTCTCCTGGAATGATCAATACTACATTTCACGATACATTCACAAAACCGGAAGTAAGAGAAAAAGTTGCGGGAATGACTCCGCTTAGAAGAGAAGGTGAAGCGCCCGAAGTTGCAGATCTTGTTGTTTACTTGCTCTCCGACAAGTCGTCTTTTATAACTGGCGCGAGTGTTGAAATTAATGGCGGCACTTATTTCATCTAAAAAGGTAATGTAAAATGAAGAAAATAATTCTTAGTCTATTTGTTCTGTCGTTTATAAATATAACTGCTCAAAAATCTCATCCGAATTTGGCTCTCACAAAAAGTGATGTAAGCTATATCCAATCAAAATTGGGCGGAGCTCCATTATTCGATAAATCACTTGAAGCAATTAAATCAGATATCGACAAGGTTATTCTGCAGCCTATGCAAGTTCCGCTTCCTAAAGATCCCGGTGGAGGATACACGCACGAACAGCATAAAAAGAACTATAACATAATGCATAAAGCGGGAATTCTTTTTTCGCTTACAAGGGACGAAAAATATGCTTCATATATTAGAGATATGCTGAATGAGTATGCTGAGTTTTATCCTACTCTCGGCAAACACCCCGAGGGTAAAAGACAGACACCTGGACGCTTGTTCTGGCAGAGTCTAAACGAAACCGTTTGGCTGCTTCACACTATTCAGGCTTATGATTGCATTTACGATTGGCTTAAACCCGAAGAAAGAAAATCTTATGAGGAGCGCATCTTTCTGCCAATGGTTGAATTTTTCATGACAGACTGCATACACGAATTCGATTTAATTCATAATCACGGAACATGGAGTGTGGCAGCAGTTGGAATGACTGGCTATGTTCTTGGCAGAGATGATTTTGTGAAGAAGGCATTGTACGGTTCCGATGAGAAAGGCGAAACGGGATTTTTTGCTCAACTTGATAAACTTTTTTCGCCGGACGGATATTACACAGAGGGCGGTTATTATGTGAGGTATGCTCTATGGCCATTTTTCATCTTTGCTGAAGTAATTAAAAACAATCAGCCCGAATTAGGAATTTATAAATACAGAAACCAAATTTTAGAGAAGGCATTGAATTCGGCTTTGCAAGTTACATACACAGACGGCGTATTCATGCCGATTAATGATGCGTTGAAAGAAAAAACATGGATGTCGCCGGAATTAATATTTGCCGTGAATTTTGTTTACTCAAATTACGAACAGGATGAAAAACTTCTGAATATTGTGAAACTTCACAATGAAGTTTCCATTACAAAAGCTGGGCTTGATGCGGCACTTGGCTTGAACAACGCTGAGTCTCTTCCTCCATTCAAATGGGAAAGCGTTGAGTACACCGATGGACCGAACGGAGACGAAGGCGGAATTGGAATATTTAGGTACGGCGCTAACGATGATCAGGAAGCCGTTCTTTTTAAATACGGCGGGCACGGATTGTCGCATGGTCAATTTGATAAACTAACGTTCCTTTTTTATAATCAGGGGAGAGAAATAATTCAAGATTACGGCGCAGCGCGGTTTTTAAACGTTGAACAAAAATTCGGCGGAAGATATCTTCACGAAAATGATTCGTTTGTAAAACAAACAGTCGGACACAATACTCTAGTTGTTGACGGAAAATCACAATTCAATGGCAAACGAAGCGAGTCAGAAAAACACCATTCAAATAGATTCTGCTTTAATGCCGATGACGTAAATTTTCAATACGCAGGAGCAAAAGAAAGTAATGCGTATGATGGCGTAGAGCAGCATAGAACGCTTGTACTTGTAAATGGAGAAAAATTAACCCGCCCCATTTTAGTCGATTTATTAAAAGTTGAATCCGAAGATACTCATCAATATGATCTGCCCTTTTATTACATGGGTCATTTAATCCACGCTAACTTTAAGTACACGCCGTATACAACAGCAAGAACATTGATGGGTTCGGATAACGGTTACGAACATTTGTGGAAGGAAGCGGAAGCTGATTTAAATTCAACTTCACAGATTACGTGGTGGAATGGAAGCAGGTTTTATTCAATCACATCAAATACCGGTGAAAATTCAAAAGTGTATTTTGCCCGAATTGGCGGAACAGATCCCGAATTCAACTTGCGCAATGAACCTGCCGTTATTTTTAGAAGCAGCGGTAAATCAAAATTATTTGCCTCAGTAATCGAGCCTCACGGAGATTTTAATCCTACTCTTGAGTACTCCTACGGATCATACAGCAGCATTAAAAATATTCGGGTCATATACAGCGATAACAACTATTCCGTTGCAGAAATCGTGGGAAAAGACTTTAATTGGAATCTGATGCTGTCTCACAAAAATTCTGATAAAAGTAAAAAGCATTCAGTTACAGTTAATGGCAAAAAGCTCTCATGGACTGGACCGGTTGCAATTCAAAAATAATTTAAAAATATATTTGTGTCTTCGAGACCTTGTGGCAAAAAGATTATTGCCGCCCAAAGTTATGAATACATACTGAATGAGGAATAAAAGATGAAATATCAAAGTGAATTATACAATCTTACGAAAGAGATAGATTGGGAAAACGTAGCTCCAGGGATGAATAGAAAATTTATGGGCTATAACGACGAGATAATGATGGTTCAGGTTAAGTTTGATAAGGGCGGAATCGGTATTAGGCACAAACACAGACATAGTCAAACAACATACGTTGTAAGCGGTAAATTCGAAGTATCAATTGGTGACGAAAAGAAAATATTGGAAGGCGGTGACGGTTTCTGCGTCCCGCCAAATATTGAACACGGCGCGGTATGCTTGGAAGACGGTATGCTGATAGACGTATTCAGCCCTATACGGGAAGACTTTATGAAAGGAAAGTCGGGCTACACGAAATAAACTTCTTTTGAAATTAGGAGATTCTCATGAAACAAGTTAAAGGATTGCGTTGGTGGATAGTAATTCTTGTTGCGATTGCAACTGTAATCAATTACATCGATAGAAGCGCACTTGCAATAATGTGGCCCTCAATCGAAGGTGACGTGGGATTAAATAAAGAAGACTATGCATTAATCGGAATCATGTTTACAATTGCTTATGCAATAAGTCAAAGTCTATCGGGTAAATTGTATGATAAGGTTGGGACGAAAATTGGGTTTATTATTTCAATTGTTGTCTGGTCATTTTCTGTTGCCTTCCACGGATTGGCACGCAGCTTAGCAAGTTTTAGTTTCTTCCGTTTCATGCTCGGTTTAGGTGAAGCAGGCAACTGGCCTGGAGCAACAAAATCAAATGCAGAGTGGTTTCCGATTAAGGAGAGAGCGTTTGCTCAAGGTATATTTAATTCGGGCGCCTCGCTCGGTGCTGTAATATCGGCGCCGCTGATTGCTTGGCTTTATCTTTTAATGGGCTGGCAGATGACATTTGTTGTATTAGGAATACTAGGACTTCTCTGGATTATTCCTTGGGTTTATATAAACAAAGCTCTGCCGGATTCGCATCCGTGGTTAAGCGAAGAAGAAAGAAAATTTATTTTAGATGGACAAAAAGAAAATGCTTCAACAACCGGTGAAGTGGAAAGAGTTCCTGGATGGGGCGAGATGCTTTCACATAAACAAAGCTGGGCTGTGCTTGTATCAAGATTTTTTCTCGATCCAATCTGGTGGCTATTTGTTTTCTGGCTTCCAATTTACCTTGCCGATCGATTCGGATTTGATATTAAACAAATTGGGTTATTCGCCTGGGTGCCTTACGTGGGCGCAGCAATTGGAAGCTTATTCGGCGGGTGGCTAGCTGGCAAATTGATTTCAAAGGGATGGTCAACGAATAAAGCAAGAAAATTTACCATCACTCTCGGCGGCGTAATTATGCTGCCTTCGCTTCTGTTTACTTCAGTTGCCTCAACGCCTCTGATTGCAGTTCTTTTGATAGCTCTCATATTGTTTGGATTTCAGATAGCGATTGGAAATATTCAAACACTGCCAAGTGATTTCTTTAGTGGAAAATCAGTAGGTTCATTAGCAGGCATTGGAGGCACGACTGCAGCAATTGGTGTCGTGATAACAACATATCTTGTTCCCACATTAACTGTTACAAGCTATGTCCCGTTCTTTGTGCTCGGCGCAATTCTAGTTCCGCTTGGAGTTGCATCGGTCTATATATTCGGCGGTGAAATTAAAAGAGTAGAATTAAAACAAAAATAATTCGGAAAGGTATTTCTTAGCTCAATAATGTGACATTACCCAAATAAAGAAATAATAAAATTGATGAATACAAAATTTAGTTTTCTTACCGCGGCGCTTTTTAGCGCCGTTTTATTTAGTGACCAGCCGGTTAAAATCAATTTAAGTGTTCCCTCGCTTTTTATGGATAATATGGTTCTACAACGAAACATGAAAACGCCAATATGGGGAATGTCCGAAGTTAATTCTACTGTCAGTGTTAAAATAAATAAAGCGGTAGTTGAAACCGGATCTGACAGCAATGGCAAGTGGAAGGCAATACTTCCGGAATTAGAAGCTTGCGAGCCATTCACAATACTTATTGAAAGTGATGATGCAAAAATCGAATTAAAATGATAATGTTATTATTTGGAGTGACAAAGTTCCAAATCCGGTTGCGGTTAGATACGCGTGGGCAGCTAATCCAAATTGCAATTTATATAACAAGGTTGGGCTTCCTGCATCACCCTTTAGAACAGATAATTGGGAAGAAATTACAAAACCAAAAGGAAACTAATGCACGCTAATATTTTTAGATCAGTAATTGTGATAATTCTTTTCTATACCGCTCTATTTGCGCAATCACTTAGTACATATTTTCATAAATATTGTGACTTAACATTTTTGTAATTAGTCCCGTAAGGACGATATATTAAAAATAAAGTTACTACTCAGCAGCCACATAAATTGTAATTCAAAATATGCCACAAAGACACGAAGACA
>JAHJTX010000174.1 GCA_018829545.1 Bacteroidota bacterium
AGACCAATTATTGAAGGGACAATGGCTTTGCTTGGCCCGGCTGATATGAAAAAAATGGTTCCAATTGTAGTTTTTGTAATAATATTAGTTCTCTATCTAACACTAAGAAGCGTACGGAGTACAATGCTAACAATAGCGGTTGTATTGTTTAGCACACTTTGGGCATTTGGGCTAATGGCTTTAGCAGATATTCCAATTTATGCGGTTTCGACTATGATACCGGTAATGCTTATTGCAAATGGAGTTGCGGACGGAGTTCATCTTTACAGCCACTTACAGCTTTTCGTGTTTAAGCATCCCGAGGCTAGCAAAAAGGAAGCGGTTTCCAATATGCTTACTAATATGTGGAAGCCGGTTGCAATGACTTCAGTAACAACTGTGTAGGATTTATCTCACTGCTTACCTCACAGGTTTATCCAATAAAATATTTTGGTGTTTTTACTGCTTTTGGCATTATGGCGGCGATGCTTTTTTCGCTGGCAATAATCCCTGCCGGAATTATGATTTTCGGATTGCCAAAACAAAAATTAAAGGTGAAGGAAGAAGACAATCATAAGTTTGCACACATGGTCGCAACGAATGTGTTGAAATACAAAAGCATTTCAATTATTGCGACTATTATTATCGTGGTAATCTCGATTGTTGGAAATGGAAAAGTTTGGATCAATTCTAGTTTCCTCGATAAATTTGAGAAAGATAGCGTATTGTTCTAACTGATGCTTTTATAAATGATCCTTTTGGCGGGACTTCAACAATAAATCTTGTTTTAGACAGCCCGGAGAATATGCATTCAAAAATCTGGAAATTCTGAAACTGGTTGCAAGAATGCAGGAAGATGTTGTTGGTTCGCTTCAATCGGTGGGAAATTCCTTTTCATTAACGGATTACATTAAACGAATGAACAAGGGTATGAATGCGGAAAAAGAGGAATTCAATTCAATCCCCAATCAGCAAGATTTAATTGCCCAATTTCTCCTTCTTTATGAAATGTCGGGTGATCCGGAGAACTTGTGGAAAGTGGTTGATTTCAATTACAACAAATTGAATGTCAATTTCCAATTGAAAAGTGATAACTCTAAAACTATTAACGCCGCAATTGCCTCAATATTTATTTTGCTATCTAATTTGCACTTTTTTTGGTAGAAACTCACATTGCAGCACTAAACCCAAGGTCAGTGCGGTTGGTTCTCAAGAAGATTTCATAAAAAATTATTTTGTTGCCCAATCAACCGAGTTAAGTTTTCATAAATTATTTATATTGCAGCAAAAATTTAGAAGAATGAGCGATCAAAGTAGATATAATCCCGACTGGCGGCCGGCGAATGCGGGCAAAGAGTTTGCAACGAAAGTTGTAAGAGGAAAACCATTTGTTGCGCCTACAACTCCAATTCATGCAGAAAAAAAAGAGTTTAGTGTTGATGAGTTATTTGCAGGACTTAAAAAATATGACCGCAGCATTTTAGCTCAAGCAATCACTTTAATTGAGAGTAGTTCAGCGAAGCATTCGGAAAAAGCATCTCAATTGCTGAATAAATGTTTGCCTGAAGTCAACAATTCAATTCGAATAGGTATTTCAGGCGTTCCAGGCTCGGGTAAAAGTACTTTCATTGAAGCGTTGGGTTTATATTTAATTGAAAATGGTCACCGCATCGCTGTGCTTACAATTGACCCAAGTTCGTCGGTAACAAAAGGAAGTATCTTGGGCGATAAAACGCGGATGGAAAAACTTTCGAAAGAGGAGAATTGTTTTATCCGTCCCTCCCCATCAAGTGGAACTCTTGGCGGTGTTACGCGTAAGAGCAGAGAAAGTATAAGAATTTGCGAAGCGGCGGGATATGACATTATTCTTATTGAAACGGTTGGTGTTGGGCAAAATGAAATTACTGTGAGATCAATGGTAGATTTTTTTCTTTTAATTCAGATTGCCGGCGCCGGCGATGAGCTACAAGGAATTAAAAAGGGTGTTATAGAAATTTCCGATGCTATTGTGGTAAATAAAGCGGACGGTGATAATAAAAGCAAAACTCTGCTTGCAAAAACTGAATACAATAATGCGCTGCATTATTTGCAGCCGGCAACGAAAGGGTGGAAAACAGAGGCGTACACGTGCTCTTCAATCACGGGTGAGGGTATTGCCGAGATGTGGAGCGTTATAAAGAAATTCGAGTCGATAACTAAAAGTAACAATTACTTTTGGGAAAGACGAAAGGAACAATCAATCGAATGGACTTTCAGTATGATTGAGAATTCCTTAAAAGAAGCTTTTTACAGCAATCCGCTTATCAAGGCAAAAATGCAAGAGGTAAAGAACTCCGTTTGGAAAGGTGAAATACTGCCTTCCACAGCGGCGGAAGTTCTTCTGGATATTTATAATTCCAGCCGGCAATAAGAAGACCTCAATTGATTGTATATTATTTTAAAAAAACATTTAAATAATCTTTTGTCAATTTGGCATAGATAGGAAGAAAAATGGAGCTTAAAAAAGTTATTGGAATTGATGAAGAAGGAAAATCGGCAGACATAAAATCGAAGAGGCTGATCCAGTATGTAAACCTAAAACTTGCGGCTTTGGGTCAGCCTACTTTCGAAACAAATTCCGATCTTAAATTTTTGGAACTTGCCGAGGATTTAATTAAAAATCACAGAGAAAAAAACAGACTTCTCACAAATTATCTCTGCCCGGCAGATCAGAGAATTCAAAATTTCCTCGACGATTATCTCAGCGAGTTTAAAGAAAAGTTAAACATAAGGCTGCCTTCAAATACTTTTATTTTGGATAGTCACGGCATCGCTCGCGTTCTTTCTCTGCCGCCGAATTGCGATGAATTCATTTCCGATATAATACGCTCTTTTAGAATAAAGCAGGGAATTCTGCATAATCCTAAGCACGACCGGCGCACAACGAAAGGTGTATTCCACATTGCAGAAGGCGGGCTGCCCATTCCAGACGATAAAATATCTGCGCCAAAAAAAATATTTGCTAACTTATTAATGGCTGCCATTTATCCGCCGAACGAGTTAATGCAATTGCCATTTACGAACTCGCAGAAAAAGAAAGCGGAAATTTTTGTATCTCTGCTCCTAAGACCAAAAGTTAGTCCGGAAGTTCCTAGTATTAGTTCAGGCAAAAGTATGGAAATTAGATTTTTCGCGCCTGGCAATCTTGTAAGTAATTTGGATTTTGTTGAGTCAATTTTTGGTAACGCCGGCGATCCATTTCTTCCTGAAAATGATTCCGGATTAGATACTAAGCATTGGTCAGGCCACACCGGCTGTATAATTCTGGCTCCTCATTTAATTCGTTTTACAAAAAAGGCGTTAGGTCTTCCTCAATTTTCTGAAGCAACGGAGCGGCAGAAAAGAGACGGAATGTGCTGGAGTAATGAGGATGAACTTTACAACGATGGAGAGGCTTTTAAGATTACTGCGAGATCAGAATCGGGGGTTATTGTAACAATAATTGCCGATAATTATTTCGGCTATTCTAAGAAAGAGGTCAAGACTCAGATTAGTTATGCGGCAAATTTATTTGGCAATGTTGAGGAAGAACATGCGGGCGGCGCAGTCGCTTTTTCAAGTTACAATTTGGGTGATGATTTTCACGACGATAATGAAGTTAGAAAAAACAATCACAGCTTTGAGGAAAATGCTAAACTTTACGGGGGCATCATTACTCCAATGCCAGAGGGTTATGCCGTTGATAAAAAGTACGGTGATATAATTTATGTGCCGGAAAATTCCAGATTCAATTTGATTGAGCAATCGATAAAATGGGAGAAGGACGGAAGTGAGTTTTCTATAAAACTACATCCTTCCAATACTTACATATTCCCAGCCGGTTATAAAATTAGAATGGAGAAAAATCCGTCTGTGCCTTCGTGGCGTTTAATCGGAACTGTTGCGGAAGGAACATTCTGCCATAAACCTTCAACGGTTTCCGGCGGCGGAAAGTCGGAAATATCAAAATCTATTTCGGATTCCATTTTATACGGACCATTTTTTGTTGCAGACATTGACAAAGATTTTGAACTAGTCGATCAAATATTAAATAAGGATTACAGCCAAAGATTCCGCAAAGCAATAAAAGCGCCCGGCGAAAGCAGACCAATTTTAAGCAGCGAAAGGTCACTTGGTTCAGTAATAAAACTATTAACTCCATCTCCATTAAAAGATTCAGATGAATACAACGAGTGGTTGAGTGCTATTCCTCATTATATCAAAGGACTTGTTTTTATAATCAAGCGTTTTTACAAGTCCGAATGGGGAAATAATTGGCGAAAGTATTTTAACGTTGATATTGTTGATGGCAAGAATGCTAACGAGTTGAAATATGAAAATAGAAAATTGGTTGCAGCATATCTACGCGTCGGTTTGACTAAGGAAGAAAACTGGCGTACTTTTAAATTAAGACAGGATTTTATCGCGGCAAATAAATTTCAATTGGAAGACGACATAACAACCTCAATTGTAATTCCCGCGGATAAACTTGAATATCTGTGCAGCGATTACAATAACCCTTCGCTTAAATTTGTAGAAAACTGCGAATACCGTTTCTTTCAAAGACCTGATGAGGCTATTCATCGAGGATTTGATAAACAAGCCGAAGCGGACTTAGCTTCGCCGAATACATTTATTTCTAACTTTGAGCCTCTTACTGTTGATGACGCTAAATCAATAATGAGTGATGCAATTAATTACGACAAATACACAGCGCCGATTAAAAAGTTGATTGAAGAAGTGGTTGTAAGAAAAGATCACTCATATTTTGTATCCTCATCACATCCGCGAATTGTGGAGGAGAAAGCGTCAAAAAACATGCGGTATCTTCAAAACAGAAATGACATAATTAATCCGCGTTTAAGGTATATCGCAGAAATTGGAACGCGTCTGTACAGAAAAATTCCGTTGGACAAACCGGTTTTGTTTCCGGTCAATTCAGTATTGGCGGGCAGAAGAAACAATCCGCCCGAAAAGGATATCCGCTCACTTGCTGTTTATAATCCCATTCATTATCACGAGCTGCCTGAATTGTTCATGGACTTCATTTGCAGTTTGACCGGCAAATCTCCTTCAACAACAGGAGCCGGTTCCGAAGGCGCATTAACGAAGGGACCATTCAACGCGCTTTGTCCAATCACCGATTTGAATAATGCTTTAGTTTCTTTTATTCTCACCGGCTACGATGGCTTTACAACCGCTGCCGGATATGTGGGTCCAAATTACCGTGTTGATCATGATATAAGTCTTTTAATTCCAGAAATCTGGTGCAGATTAAGAGTAGATGAGCGCGAAGCCGGATATTTGATTAAAAATGATTTTCTTGAAAAATTAAACGACTTTGAATATGAAGGCAAAAAAGTTTTTGCAAGCAGACTCGGTTTTAGAATTACGTATAGATTCGCAAGCAATTTTTTCGGCAGAGTTTTTGAAAATCCCGACTCCGTATTTAATGATGAAATGTTAAAACCAGAAACTCAAAATTTGGAATCGTTTGTTGACGGAATAAATAATATAGTTGAAGCGCAGCGAAGAGTTGCATTACAGTACTTTAACGATGGAAGCATCGATTCTGCTATTCCGCCGGTAAAGGCATTGCTGCATATAATGCTGCATAATGAATACGAAGGAAAATCGATTGAGAGCGCAGAACTAAGAAATATGTTTACAAGAGAGTACGTTTTAAAAAGTAAATGGTATGAAGAGAGATTATCGGATAAACAGTTGAACGACAGCGCGCTGATGGAGCGGCACATTAATTACATCACACATACTCTCGAAAGCAATCCGACTTTTGATGATACTTTGAAGAATGAATTAAGATCAAAACTGAAGGATGCGGAAAAGCAGCTAGCGCATTATAAGTCCTCTTCCTATCTAAAAAGCATGGTGGGTATGATAGGGCGCGATAGGATTTATAAATGATTACTCAATGCGGAACTTGTCAATAAAAATGAGATAAATTATTTTTTTTAACTTTGAAACACACAACTCTTAATTTTAATTAACAGTATCATGAGGGTTCTTTAGATGCTAAATATTCTCCTCTTTTATTGTCTTTCTAAAACTGAAATCGGTTTCGGGGTTATTATTAATAGATGTTTATTGAGAAAACTATTCTTAGCAGACGGGAACAAAAGTGATCGGGTTTACAATCCGTACGGAGTGAAGCAGATTGAATTAAATAGTTATAAATCAATATTTTAGAGGAATTCAACTAATTTGTCAGGGATTCTTAGACAGATGAAATTTCTGGGTTACACGCTGATAAGTTATGAGAATACATCGGGTTGGCTTATAGTTATACTTACAAAATAACATACTTAAGTCATAAAATTAATAACAATAAATGGTGTCAATATGAAGTTGCTCAAATATTTTTTAGTCATAAACCTCTTTCTTAATTTCTGTATTTATTCACAACAGGATACTTTACGGGGAAACTATTGGATAAACTTCACAATTCCTATTTCGCAAAGCAACTTCTCATATCATCAAAGTTTTAATTTTGCAATAGAAGATATATCTTTTAGTGGCTTGGGACTTTATTCTCGTGGTTCACATGAAAAAAATGTTTTTTTTAAAAAAGGGTTTGCTTCATTTTTAGTTGGTTATAGAGTAACAAATAAATACTTTATGATTGCTTCTTTCTTGGGACCAGGTATTACTGAGATTTATATTTCTGATTTTTTACCATCCAAATCTACTGTTATTAGTTTAGTGTCAAATATTCAGATTTATATTTATCCTTTAACCAAATTAGGAATTAAAGGTTTAGGTATAGGTGCAGAACTTATTTCAAATTATAACAAAAAACAAAATTTTAGTTTTATCCATTTATCAATTAATTATATGTTTTAACTAGGAGATTATTTATGAAACATTTTACAATTTTATTGTTATTAATCATTTTACCAATTTTTACAAATGGTCAAACTATTGTAAACATACAACAAGCGACCACTTTGTGGTACTACACAAATACTTCTCCTAATACTCCATCTGCTTATACATGGCATGAGGAAACAAATATAAAACAAGGAGTTCATATTAGTGTTGTACCACCTGAAAAAACAGATATTTATTTACAACAAAATAATTCATGGATTAATTTTCATACATGGAATTATGGTTTTATGTTTGAACTAAAAGTAAGCTACGATGGTGGTAGTTTTATTACATATTTTTCAGATGAGACAAGAGAAACTTCAGGTTGGAAAAATGTACCTTTTACAACTTTAGGTAAACATACAATAACTCTTGAGTGGAAATCTCTAGCACTAACAACTTATTATCGTTCATATGATGTTTATGTTGTTCCGCAATGTCAGAAGTTTTATAAGGATAACTATGGTAATACTATTACTTGTTGGGAGGGGAACGGTGAGAAAAAACCAATTATAGTTTCTGAAGGATTTGATGCATA
Source organism: Bacteroidota bacterium (assembly GCA_018829545.1). Taxonomy (GTDB): domain Bacteria; phylum Bacteroidota; class Ignavibacteria; order Ignavibacteriales; family Melioribacteraceae; genus JAHJTX01. Next base: position 7,424 of record JAHJTX010000174.1, read on the forward strand.
TGATGTTTCTCCCGCAGAATTTTTACGTCATTCAGGGGGTGAGTTATTTAATACATTGTTGTCTAACGGGCATAGTATTTATATAGTGAATTATATTTTTAATTCACAAGATATTGAAAACAATGCCTCAGTCTATCATTCTGCTTCTGAGTATATTGGAAATATAACAAACTCTAATGATATGATTGCAGTAGGTGTAAGCATGGGTGGGTTAATTGTAAGATATGCATTAGCAAAGGCAGAAGGTAATTCAGATAATTTACCATTTGCACAATTTATCTCGATTGATTCACCGCAACAAGGTGCAGTTATGTCTAAACCATTACAAGATTACATAAAGGAAAACGCAAATAGTACATTTCAACAACATGGACTAAATAATACCGCTGCAAAACAAATGCTGAATTATAACACTTACGGAAGTTTAAAAACTCAATTTTTTAATGAGTTGAATTCGTTGAATAATGGCAATGGTTACCCAACCGCTACTAAAAATATAGGTATCTCTTTTTCCAATGGCACAGTTAACCCATCTGATGGGAAATGGTTAGAAGTGATAGTAAGAGGAAATGTTGCTCCTCTTCCTTTTGATATAACTTTAGAAAGAAAATCCTTTGACCTTACAACAGAAGAAAAAGTAGCTGGCTCATATTTACCAAGTTATCTCGTAGCTTCATCTCCAAGTCCAACAGGAACACTTTTTGGTTGGTGGACCGCCTTAGGTATTCTTCCTTCAGGCCTTGCCTGGATTGAGAGATTTGAAAACACTAATCCCACTTTTATACCTTATAGTAGCTCATTAGATATTGTAAATAATAATTCGAAATTTGACACTAGAATTCAAGCAGATGCTAATTATTTTCATAATCAATTTCCTGAAGCGGTAGTTAATGCATTATTGAGTATTTTGTTAACTCCTTCAGCAACCGTTTCACCAACGACATATAATGTAGGTTCAGTAAAAGCAGATACATATGTTTCGGGGTCATTTGTAATAACAAATACTGGTGGTACTACTCTTAATTTAACAATTCAGTCAAGTACTGCTTTTGATTTAGACCCTTCAAATTCAATTACATACGAACCTATTATTTATAGAACAATTAGTCC
>JAHJTX010000175.1 GCA_018829545.1 Bacteroidota bacterium
TTCTCAATGAGGTAGTGTTCAATTTTTTGAACAGCATTTTCATAATTTTCTTGAAAAGAATCATCCTTAGGTGCCAGTAAATAAAACTTACCACCGGCAAGCATTATCAGATTTGTTTCAGTTAACCCTAAACTTTTTAGAATAATTGAAGAAAAGTAACGGGTGAGAAGCTGTACATAAATTGAACGCCCGCGTAAAATCTTTGCTGGTTTCTTGTTGGTGATATCAAATATATACTTTTGAATCCCGGGCATATCTCCAATAATAAGATTCAATTCGCTTGATTCTTTGTTAGATTGACGGGATTTATAAAGTGCATGGCTAATTGCGGCAACATCTTTAGAATGGTTATATAATGAAATATCTGTATCCGGACTTCCGGTGAAATCGGGAATGCACCACATATATTTTTCAAACACAATAAGAATTAAATTAATTAGTGTATCAAAGTCATCTTCCGTTTCGTAAAATTCTAAGACAGTTCGTAGTTGCGATATAAATGACTCAAAAATACCGCCTTGATTTTTATAGTGAACGTTTGAAACTAGAGCATCTTCCGTGGTCTCGAAACTGGGTATAAGCACATAATAATTTTTTTCTGTTAATAACTCATGGCGATAATATCTTGTTGGTGTTTCTTCATCCGAGCGTAAATTTATCTTAGAGAAAGCCGAGGATAAAAAATGATGCTTCCAAATTGCACCAATTTCTTCATTCTCAACTTTTTCAACACGTTCACTTGCCGAAGAATGATCTGCAAGTTTGGTAATTCTAATTAATTCATCACTTGGGTTTTTACTATGATGACTTCCAATAATTTTGCAAAACCTTTCATACGCAATTTTATTATTATCTAAAATTGGCATGAATAAATCGGAATTATTGCTTACAAATAAAGCCCCTAATTCTTCATGCGGTACTTTTTGATTTAAGCATCTTTGCTGAAATTTTCCAATATCGTGAAAGAGAGCGCCAAGTAATAAAATTTTTTCTTCTAAGGAGTACATAATAACTCAAATTTTTGTTTGCAAACTATTTTAGTTGATGAAAATTTCAAACAATTGTAACGTTTCCGTAATGTTTCTAATTAAGCAATTCAGTCATACCAAAACCCATGGAATTCTTTTCGCCAAAACCGGATTGATAACCGATACTAATAAGCTGTGGATCTCCGGAGATATTGAACGGAACATTTATAGCAACGATATTAATTGGATTCTTAAGAGATTTTGTTATAGTTGTTTTTTTTGAGAATTTATTTTTATTGTTTTTATGATGAAGAATATATTTTTCATCCCATGAAAGACAAACACCCTGACCTTTGTATACCCGTTGATGAAGGATTTTATATTTGTTCGCCAGGTTAGCATTTAGCACACGATTTATTTCTTTGATATCATCGTTGTATCTGAAATAATACTGACTGCTTGCGCCCTTGAATATTTTTTTTGTAGATAGAACTAACGGAGAGAGAAGATTCATTTTGCTACCATCAATGAATTCTGGTTCCGGAATAATTTCTGCCTGATGAATTATTAAATTTGTTAATTGGAAATCGGAGTATAGTTCTAACTTCTGATCTTTAAATGCACCAATAACGATATTCTTTACAAAATCATCAATTAACGGTGAGCTAATAAACAAGGAAGCATAAGGAGAAATAAAATTTAATTTATTTTCACTAACTGTATAGTCATTTAGTTTGAGGGCAAATGTGAACAATTTGTAAGATTTTCCGTCGAGTTGGAATCCTTTTTCGTGGAGGAATTGGGCGAACTCAGAAGAACCTAATCTGAGCAGCTTATATATTGCCGAAGAGAGCGCATAATTATAATTGATTGGCAGAGGTGAATAGTCAACCGATTTTAAGAGGATTTTTAAGCGCATCAAGACCCTAATTATTTAATATTCTATTAGGTGCGTCAGAAAAGTGACTGCACCAGAAAACATCGATATTATAATTCAAACTATATTAAAAACATTACTGTTCTTAATATGTGATGCAAATTACTTTTGTCTCTTTATTGCGTTGTAAATACAAGTTATTCAACAACCGACTAATTCCCAATCGAGAATAACTTTTGTCTCGTGTAAAGATAGAAATAATTTTTGAAAGGAAAAATATTTTTTAATAAAAAGTGAAAAGGATAATTCCGCACAACAATGCTGCGCTAAAGACACTTAGTAAAATGGTTCTTTGTTCTCGGTTCGTTGTTCCCCGACAAACACAGAAAAACAAGTGGTCGGGACAAGTTCCCGACAAACACAGAAAAA
>JAHJTX010000176.1 GCA_018829545.1 Bacteroidota bacterium
CTCCAAATGTCCCGGAGCCACGTTCGAAATATTAGAAAGATCAAAATCAATAATATTATCAAACACAAAAACAGCTTCTTCCCATTTCTGAGCTTTCTTAAGCATATGGGCTTTATTCAATAATGCCATTGGCGTTCTTTTATCAGTTGGATATTTTGCAACAAATTCATCCAACATCTCCATTGCTATTCTGTAACTTGCGGTGTCCCCATACTGAGTCCATTCCTTAAAAAAGGTCATTGCCAACGCGTAATCACTCAAAATAGCCCAATTTTTAACGTCTCCGTGCTTAGTTTTTACAGCAGTATACGCAGCTCTCGCTTCTTCCAATGAGCCTTCTTCATCCAGCATTTCTGCCAGCAAGAACTGACCGATAGCAGCCGGCTCTGTGTTTGGTTTGCTTTCAAAAACTATCTTCTCATAATGCTTTTTTGCTTTATTCTTATTGCCGGCTTTGGCAAGAAAATCACCGATTTGATATTTCATATCCGCCGCATAGGTACAATTTGGATATAAGTCAACAAGTTTTTGAGCCTCTCTCGCCGCTTGCTTGTAATTTTCTTTTTCTTTGTAATATTTAACTAAATGATACTGGACATGATTGGAATAGAAAGAATCCGGAGGATATTCATTTAAAAACTCTTGCATTTTACTCAATAAATCCCCGGTTTTTAGCTTCTTCCTCTGAAGGAGGCTATAATATTTAGAGCCTTGAGCCCATTTACCGTTTGGATATAATTAAGTTGAAACCCGACTGTTATAGCCGGGCTTCAAATGAAGAGAAACTATTTTTCGTATGCGTTAAAATATTTTTCCGTAAACGAAGCAATACTTTTGTAAGCTTTTTCTAATTTTTCATCTTGAGGAAGGAATACAACTCTAAAATGATGCGTCCCCGGTTTCTGCCCAAAACCTGTTCCGGGTACTACAACAACTCCGGTTTCTTTGATTAATTCAGCCACGAAATGATTATCGGAGCTTTTCATTTCAATTTTTGGAAATGCGTAAAACGCGCCTTCGGGTTTAACGCACGATATGCCGGGAATAGCATTAAGCATTTCAACAGTCATATCTCTTCTTCTATGAAGTTTTTCCAGTGCTAAAGTTAGATGATCTTGGTTCCCTTCCAACGCCGGTTTGATGCCGTATTGTTCCGGATGATTTGCGGAAAGCCGCGCTCTTAGCATTTTATTTATCGCTTCAATATAATCAGCGAGAACTGCTTTCTGTCCACTCACAATTCCCCAGCCGATTCTAAATCCGGGAACCATGTAGTTTTTAGACAAACCGCCGAATGTAATAACTGAAGCATCGGGACTGATTGACGCTAACGAAATATGCTTTGCATCATCGAATAAAAGCTTATCGTAAATTTCATCTGCAAATATTACTAGATTGTTCTCAACTGCAAAATCAACCAACTTTTTAAGAGTCTCGTAATTAGCATTTGAGCCTGTAGGGTTATTCGGATTAATAATGATAATGCCCTTTGTCTTCTCGTTGATTTTACTTTTAATGTCTTCGATATCCGGCTGCCAGCCGTTTTCTTCATCAAGATAATATGGATTTTCGAATGCCTGCAGTTTACTTGCAACAGCGGTGTAAAGCGGATAGCCGGGAGTTGGAGTTAAAACGTTTTCTCCTTGATTAACAAGGGCAGTAACAGCGAGTTCAATTGCTTCACTCGCGCCGGTTGTAACAAAAATGTCATGAATGTTTTTAATGCGTTTTCTTTCCGCTTCGCCTTCAATTGCCTTAACTGCTTCTCCAATTCCGGACGATGGTGAATATCCGTTTTTGTTTCTTAGCATAGCGTCATAAGTAGCATCAATCAGATGTCTAGGCGGCTCGAAATCAAATAAATTTGGATCGCCAATATTTAAGTATAACATCTCCTTGCCGGTTTTAGCCACTTCGTTCGCTAATACAATAATATCTCTTACAGCATAAGTAATATTTTCGGTTCTTACTGCCGGTTTAATTTTGAAATTTGACATCATTTCTTCCTAACGATTGTAAATCGAATTGCACGTCAAAAACTAACCTTTTTGTCAAATATTATCAATTCAACAATTGAGTTAAGATGGATGCTCCTGACAAATTAAGAATAATATTTTCTTCAACCTCTTCGAGGTTGGCGTCTTCATTTTGTCGGTTGTTATTGATGTTTGACCGCTTCGCGGCCGTAATTGCATCTTGTTCTTAGATTTAGAATTTAGGCGAGTAAGCTATTTGCAATCGGTGAGCTTTTTTATCGCTTGGAGCATTTGGATGCAATTATCAAACAATGTAATCCAAGTTTTAATCTCCCCGACCCCGCAGGGGTCGAACATCCCGATGCTGTAGGCATCGAAGTGAAGTATCGTAGGCTAAGAACGAACGGTTCACAACCATTTTAGAATTATTTTGCTTTAACAATAATACCGCTGTTTTCTTGACCGTTAAGTTTAATTATAATCGCCGTCTTTAATTTCAAGTGCTTAACAAGCCCAAGATCTTCAACCGGTTGAATGCCGTTTAACCAGTTCCAATCGACGAAATTTTGAGAGTTGTTAACGTGCACGGTAAAGTAACCCACTTTGAATGAAGTTAGATTTTGGAAAAAGTGAGAGCCTTGTGATGGCGTTACATCAAAATCCTTAAAGTTAGTTTCAATAATGGCTTTCGCTCCGGAAATCTGTTCCCACGTAACCGGAATGCCTAACCAGTGATCGAGCGAGCCCCATCTTCCAACACCGATTAATAGATAAGGCAAACCTTCTTTATTCAATTTCGAATTCAAAGAAGCAACTTGAGAAGCCGCCTCTCTACTTTTCGATCTATCAAAACTGTTTATGTCAACGTACAAAATATCTTTTATATCGTTAATCACACCGTTACCCATTGCATTATTGCTTCGGCAGAGTAAGTCCTCATCAACAAAGCCGCTTAGATCTAATTCTTCTAGCTCATTACTAATCACAAGAGGACGCATCTGCAGCAATCCGAATTGTTTTCGAGCTTCGGTATTAGAATTTAGATTTACAGCAAATTCAATTTCTACGGGAGAACCCATTCCCCAGCTTCCAATTTCCAACAGTTTATCAATTATTTGAGGCAGAGGAAACAACTTATGTTTAAGGATTGGAGCAAGGGTAAACAATCTGCTGCCGTCTCTTGAAGTACCGTCATAAACTGCATGGTTTTGGTGCGAGTAGGTTGATGCAATTAAGGGAAGCGTGCCATCCTCATCGGCATCGGCAATGTTGAATTTTTTAATTACATTCTCTTCAGATAAAAAAGTATGCTCCGATGTATTAAGATTGATAGCAAAAAATTCTTGCTGGCTGTACTTCAATTGATCTTCAATCGTACCAAAGTTAAGCATGTTGTTTGGGTATTTAGGACAGAATCTAATCGTCGCACCGCCTTCAACAATTGTCTTTCCCAAACCAAGAGCAACGGATACAATTCCATCGCCGGATTTAAGCGGCGGAGAAGGATAAAAATTATATGACTTGGCTACTCCTGAAAATTCCGGATAGTATTTTTGACCGTATGTGCTTCCCACAGTTCTTTGAATTATAACAGCCATTTTTTCTTCTTCTAATCTGTAGGATGTAACTTTAATATAATCCTTCGCCTTGTTCGAGAAAGTTGAAGCGTAAATCTGCCTTATAGTATTTAATAGTTGAGCCAGACGCACGCGCAAATCGGGATGATTATTTGGAAGCATAAAAGTATCGTAAACGCCCGCAAATGGCTGCCCTTGTGAATCTTCCAAAAGACTTGAGGAACGCACAGCAATCGGTTCTCTCATTAGTTCCAGAAGAGCCATAAGTTCTTTAATTATGGAAAAAGGAAATCGTGCAGCGCCAAGAAACTTTTTAAGGAGTTCGTAATCATTTTTGCACCTTAGAGCAAATTGCTGTAAATCGTTATCGTCAAGAAATTGATCGAACACATCCGTACCTAACACAACCAATGGCGGAACGAAAATATCAACGTCTTTATGGTCGCTTGCAAACTCAAAATTGGCGAGAAGGTTATTTATAAAACCCAACCCTCTAGCTTTGCCGCCAATACTGCCGCCGCCTATACGCGCAAACGAACTGAATTTGTCAAATGTCTCTTTCTTAAAATCAAGGATAACGCCTCGCTGGCGGGATTTCCTGAATTCAGAAACCGAATCGATTAAATCTAGCCTTAGCTCATTCACAGATTTATAGTCGGTTACTTTGCGCGGTCGAAGTTTATGAGCAAGCCAAAATTCAGTCCTTGCTTTAAGCCATGTTGAAAAATGATTTCTTCCCGCATGATAACTAATACTTTCTTCAGGAACTTTTCCAAGCTGCCTTTCTAACTCACGGAGGTTTCTCGCTCTGCCAACTTCCACACCATCTGGCGTTCTAAAAATAAAATCGCCGAAACTGAACTGCTCAGTCATAAATTTTCTTAATTCCTGCAATAGCGTAGGCGAATCCTTAAGAATGAACGATACTTTTATAGAATAAGCGGCTTCTTCGTTTTCAGGCACATTTGATTGGAGGAGTATCGGGATATCAGGATGCTTCGCTTTCACATTCTTTGCGAATACAATTCCTGCTTTGGGGTCTTGCTTTCCGTTTCGCTTAAAATCTATGTCGGATACTATTCCAAGAATTGTATCTTGATACTTCTCAAAATATTCCCACGCTTCTTCATAATTTGAGCACAGAATAATTTTAGGTCTTGCGCGCATTCTCAAAAATTTATGCGAAAGATTTATTCCCTCTGATATTAAACTCTGCGCCTGCTTAACTAATTCAGTATAAATAATCGGCAGAAACGAAGAGTAGAATCTGATATTATCTTCGATTAGAATTATAGTTTGAACGCCGACCCGCTTAGTATCGTATTCAATATTGAATTTGTCTTCGATGTATTTAATAATCCCTAAAATGATTCTAAAATCACCCTGCCAAATAAATATTTTATCGAAAACAGAAATTTCTTTGTGATGAATCAAATCAATCATCTCTCTGTTATCGTATCCCAAAAGAACCATTGGGATATTAATACCAGCTTCGCGAATTTTTTTTGCGAATGTAATAGTGTGCATATCCTCAATATGCTGCGTGGCTATAATAAGGTTGAACCGGTTTTCTGTCTTTGCAAGTTCAATTGCTTCTTCGCCGCTGCTAACCTGCTCCAATTCTGGCGAATGACTTAAATTAAGTCCTTGATATTCACGGCGGATAAGTTCATACAATCTACCATCCTCTTCAAAGATGTATGAATCGTACATGCTAGATACGAGAAGTATATCTCTAATTCTAAAGCGCATGAGATTATGAAAATCCTGGAATTTGGCGTACTTGCTTTGGTTAATAAGATTTGACGTGATTGTTAATTGATTATTCTTCATAAAATGACTTATCTGCTCTTTTTGTTTTTCTTGAAGTAAACTACTGAACTGATTGGAAACATGCACAAAAAATAAAGTAAAAAAAAGTGTTTGCAAGAGTTCATACTTCAGTTTTAGAAATAGTATTTTCTAATTTTTTATTCAATTTAAAATAAAAAATCCCGATCCTATATTTCAAGAATCGGGATTGTATCAAATCATAACGGAATTAAACAACGCCTAAATCCATCATTGCATCGGCAACTTTAACAAATCCGCCGATATTAGCGCCGTTCACATAGTTGCCAGGTGTGCCGTATTTTTCTGCAGTATCAACGCATGTTTTATGAATACTCTTCATAATCATGTGAAGTCTGTTATCAACTTCCTCTCTAGTCCAGCTATAGCGCATGCTGTTCTGCGCCATTTCCAAACCGGAAACCGATACCCCGCCCGCATTTGCAGCTTTGCCCGGTCCATAAAGAATTTTCTTATCGAGGAATAGGTTAACTCCATCAATTGTAGTAGGCATGTTTGCGCCTTCCGATACAACATAAACGCCGTTGTTCAACAAGTTTTGAGCATCTTTTTCATTAATTTCATTTTGAGTTGCGCTTGGGAAAGCACAATCTGCTTTATGATTCCATAGCGGATTGTTCTTATCAGAAGGATCTAATTTTGTATAAACTGCGCTTGGATATTTTTCTGCATATTCTTTAATTCTTCCTCTCCTAACATTTTTCAAATTCATAACGAATTGCAGTTTCTCTAAATCCATTCCTTCTTCGTCATAAATGTAACCGGCAGAATCAGAAAGAGTAACAACTTTTCCGCCAAGCTGAATAATTTTTTCAGTTGTGTACTGAGCAACGTTTCCACTACCGGAGACCAAACATCTTTTACCTTCAAGAGTTTGATTTTTTGTTGCAAGCATTTCGGCAGCAAAATAAACTGCTCCGTAACCTGTCGCTTCCGGACGAATCAAAGAACCGCCCCAGTTAATTCCTTTACCCGTTAAAACGCCGGTAAATTCATTGCGGATTTTTTTGTACTGCCCGAATAAAAATCCTATTTCTCTTCCGCCAACGCCAATATCGCCCGCTGGAACGTCGGTATTGGGGCCAATGTGTCTTTGCAATTCAGTCATAAAAGCTTGACAAAATCTCATAACTTCCGCATCGCTCTTTCCTTTCGGGTCAAAATCGGAACCGCCTTTTCCTCCGCCCATCGGAAGGGTTGTTAAACTGTTTTTAAATACTTGCTCAAAAGCCAAAAATTTTAGAATTCCTAAATTAACTGACGGGTGAAATCTTAGTCCGCCTTTGTAAGGACCAATTGAGCTGTTCATCTCAATTCTAAATCCTCGGTTAACTTGAACGTCGCCCTGATCGTTTGTCCATGGCACTCTGAACATTATAACTCGTTCAGGTTCGATGATTCTTTCGAGAATCTTTGCTGCGCGGTATTCCGGATGCTTCTCAAGAACTAACACCAAAGATTCTGCTACCTCATGCACTGCTTGATGAAATTCCGGTTCACTTGGGTTTTTTGCCTTTACTTCGGCCATAAGTGATTTTACGTAATCTGACATTACAACTCCGTAGGTTTTTGTGGTAATTGGTTAGTTAAATATGGATTGTTTCTTCGTTTCAAAATAGATCGTAAGAAATTTTTCCGATTTGTAGAAATGCAAATTCCGATTTGTGAGCGCAAAACTTGGCTGTTCGGGGTGGAACGTGAATAAAAATATGAAGGGTATTGCAAGTACAGGATCAAATCGAAATCCTTATTAAAGCATTGGTGGATTAATGATCAATAAATGCTATACCAAATTAAACGGCTTTAAAATGATTAGCAAGCAAAAAGATTAATAAATATGGTTGTTTTTTCTAGCTGAGGAAAAATGATTAAAAAGTGCCCTACAAATACTTTCTTAGATGCTCAGGGAGAGGGACTAATTTTCCAATTAGATAAGAATTTAGTTTACCCTTATGAGACAATTTTACGATCTTAGTACTTTCAGATAGTTGAGTATTTTTTAAAGCATCCGAGTTTGTTGCGGTAAGAACAACGGCGAGAGTATAAATAAGTATTTTTATATCAAGTAAAAATGACTTGTGTAAATTGTAAAGGGAATCTAAATAAATAAGATTTTCAACGCCAAATTCTCTATTACAGAAAACCTGCCACAAGCCGCTTATGCCCGGTTTAGAGTTGATGGACTCCTTGATTTCATTTAATTGGGGAAAGAACTCTCGGATGTAATTTAGATCTTTTTTCATTAGCGGTCTGGGACCGACAAAACTCATTGAGCCAGAAAGGATGTTGAATATCTGTGTTATTTCGTCTAATCCGGTTAATCTAAGCCATCCCGCGAAAGGAGTTATTTCTTCATTGTAATTATTTGCAAGAACATGCCAATCTTCAAGCTTGACTGAATTGGCAACTGAATTAGTTTTTAGCGTCTTCAATTTTATTAAGTTGAATTCTTTTCCCTGTGTATTGACGCTTCTCTTCTGAATAAAAATGGGAAACTCTTTTAGCTCAAATGCAAGAACTACTCCACCAATAATTGCAATTATCAGAACAAAGGGAAGAAGAATCAGTGATAAAGTAATGTCGAACAATCGCTTAAAAATAGAATATGCTTTCATAAAAGTTTGATGCTTGATTCAGAAAAATTAAATAGCTATTCACGCTGCATTAAAAGACTAAACTCCAAAGCACATAATCCATAATAAGTATGAGTGCGGAAGTTAATACAAATGACCTAATAGTAGATAAACCAACTCCTTCAGCGCCGCCTTCGGTACGGAATCCAATATGGCAGCCGAGCAAAGATGTCACTCCTCCAAAGACTACGCCTTTTATCAATCCGAAAACAAAATCGCCAAAAAAGAAAAATCGTTTTACGGAATCAAAAAAAACATCAAATGAAACGCCAAGGAAATAATTGGAAATTACATAGGCTCCGCCAACTGCAATTATGTTTGCAAATATTACTAGAATGGGCATCATTATAATTGCAGCAATAAATCTTGGCATTGCTAAATAGCGGATAGGACTAATTCCCATTGTTTCCAAGGCATCAATCTGTTCGGTCACCTTCATTGATCCGAGCTCTGCTGCAATTGAAGCTCCAACTCTTCCGGCAATAACAATTGCCGTAAGCACCGGACCCAATTCCGTAATTATTGCTCTGCTTGTTGCTGTTCCTAAAAAAGATAAAGGGGCAACTCCCTTCAATTGATATGCCGCCTGCCAAGCTGCAACGGCGCCTGTGAAAACTGCGATAATTACAACCAATGGCAAGGAATTTACACCGATGTGCTCCATTTGGAAGAATAGCAATTTTCTATTCCTAACAATTTTTCGTGAGTATAGAATTATATTCCAGAAGAGATTACTTATCTGTCCAACTTCGGAAAAGAAATCGAGAGAAGATTTCCCAATTTTTGCAAGGAGTGAATTCAAGTGTTTTCAGTATATGTTAAAAATTACAATCAAAAATAGTAAATTATTTCGATTTTACTTTATAATCTGTTCCCAATACAATACCAATTCTGAGTCCACTCTGAAAAGTCATATTGTTATTAACCCCACGTTTTAACGTGGGGTTAACAAGCTAAAAACAAACTTTCCCAAACGGGTTTTAACCCGTTTGGGGTTTTTCGGATTGGACTCAATTCTCGGCTTCTCAAACGTCTTCTGAGCAGAACAAAATAATGTTTTGAATTAGCTCTACAACCTATCTAGCGCAGATTTAACTTTATTAGTTACATCAATTGCAAATTCTTCCAGGTTCGGATTGTTCACGGCGCTTAATGCATCCATTGGATTGATTACAGAAACTTCGGTTTTGCCTTCAACATTTTCCTGAACAACCACATTGCAAGGAAGCATAATTCCAATCTTGTCCTCCGCTTGAAGCGCTTTATATGCATACTGTGGGTTGCACGCGCCAAGGATTTTATACGGGCGAAAATCGACATCGATCTTTTTTTTAAGTGTTGCTTTCACATCAATTTCGGTTAGTATTCCGAATCCTTCTTTTTTTAATTCTTCAGTAATTTTTTCAATTGCTTGATCAAAAGAAATGTCAACAACTTTTGTGAAAAAATAGCTCATATCAAGTCCTCATAATTGTTTTACCATGTGATGAAATTTAATTAAAATGGTTTCAAGCTATGATAAATTATTAGCCATTTCCAGGTATTGTTTCAAATCCAATTCTATTTCTTCTTCACAGAAAAACGGTTCGCCGTAATTTCTTCTTATTTGAAAGCCATAATATGATGCGCGCGATTCCAGATAGCGGATAAACGCTGGCTGACTTATAAATGTTTCCGGCTCATTGCTACCCGGGTTATGGAACTGTGATCCGTATGCTCGCACAGCTTCCATCTTAGTTTCAAAGAAATTGGTTATATCAACAACAAACGATGGCTTAAAATCGAATGTCTGCATATAGTAAAACACCTTGTTCGGCCGGAATGCTGCTTGTTTTTTACCGCTTAATTCGGTTTCAATTTTTTCCAATCCAGAAAAGAAAAAAGCTTTTTTTACAATTTCACCAGCGCCAGTATGATCGGGATGTCTATCGTTAAAGTACGGTGCAAATACTATTTTGGGTTTATAAAGCCGAATCCGCTTAATCGCTTCGTTCACAAATTCCTCTGAGGGAGTAAGTTTTCCATCGGGGAGTTTTAGATTCTCTCTTACAGAAATCTTCAATATTTTAGAAGCCTCTTCCGCTTCTTTGTACCTAAGCTCGGTGCTGCCTCTTGTGCCTAATTCGCCTTCGGTAAAATCTATTATGCCAACTTTAAATCCTTGAGAAGTTAGTTTGGCAATTGTGCCGCCCGAAGATAATTCAGCATCGTCTGGATGAGCGGCAAAAAAAAGCGCATCAAGAATCATTATTTTTTCCCTTTCTGATAAAATCTTTATTGAGTTATATTGCTTATTAAATTATGAATTTTCTCGTTGAAAGATTATGAAAAATTATTTTTTAAAATTTTGGGTATTTCTCTCGTGTATTCTAGTTTTATTTTTCGGATGCGCTTCAGTTGATGTAAGTAAGTTTTCAAATATTTTTTCGAAGCCCTCATTAGAATGGTCTTTGGATGAGTGCAATTCTGTTATCGACTATTACACTAGTTCAAACAAAGACAAGTTTATGAGCAGAAACATTTTTATTAAGCTATCAACCGATGATGTTTTGATAGAAGCCTTGCAATTAAACGCATTTGTTGTTCAAGCTCTTGCAAGAAAGGAAGCTGTTCAAAAAAGATTATCGTTTGAAGAGATGAAGAAGTCAATTAGAAAAAATTTGGAACTGTACACTAATTATACTGCCGATATCGAATCGGGTATGTTAGTTAAAAAATCAAATGTGGTTGACAGTTTAAATACAATCTCATTCAAAGTTCTATTCGAAAACAATTCTGATCCATTTCGGCCGATTGAAATTGATGCGGGATACGAATACTTTTTTCTGCAGAACAAAGAAAATCAATATTCACGCGTAGTTGAGATTGCCGGAAATTATGTTGATGTTAATTTTACATTGGATGGCTTCTTAAATGTTTTGATCACTTTTTCAAATTATAATGACGAGCACGTTAAACTTTTCGAAGATGATGCGATTGATTTTAATTGTCAATTAGTTTTTAACGCCCTTCAAGATGACCCGATTGTGCTTGAGTGGATAAAATTAAAATAATTATTTCTTGTTAGATTACTTTAGAAAACATCTTATGAATACAAATTATGAAGCAGTAATTGGTCTTGAAGTTCACGTTCAATTATTAACAGAATCAAAAACCTTTTGCGGCTGCAGAAATAAATTCGGGATGCCGCCGAACACAAATGTTTGCCCTGTTTGCATGGGTCATCCGGGTACGCTTCCTGTGCTTAACAAGAAAGTAGTTGAATTTGCTGTTTTACTTGGACTTGCAACAAATTCAAAAATTAATTTCAGATCTATTTTTGCAAGGAAAAATTATTTTTATCCTGATCTTCCAAAGGGCTGGCAGACATCACAGTTCGCTGAACCTATCTGCGAGAAAGGATACATCGATATTGAGAAATCAAATGGTGAAAACAAAAGAATCAATCTCACTCGAATTCACATTGAGGAAGATGCAGGAAAGTTAATCCACGATCAAGGCGATGAATCTCTAGTTGATTTGAATAGATGCGGAACTCCTCTGCTTGAAATTGTGAGCGAGCCGGATATAGGAACACCCGAAGAGGCTTACCTTTATTTAACAAAGATTAAGCAGCTTGTAACTTATCTCGGTATTTGCGATGGAAACATGGAAGAAGGTTCTCTTAGATGCGACGCAAATATTTCGATTAGGAAGTACGGCGAAAAGAAATTGGGCACTAAAACTGAAGTGAAAAATATGAACTCCTTCCGAAATGTCGAAAAAGCAATCAGCGCTGAGATTGAAAGGCAATTGGAAATTATTGAAGATGGCGGCACAATAACTCAGCAAACTTTACTTTGGAATGCGGACAAAGGAACGGTTAATCCGATGCGCAGTAAAGAGGAATCTCACGATTACAGATATTTCCCCGAACCCGATTTGATGCCTGTTGTTATTACAGATAAATGGATGAGTGAAATTTCCTGCCAATTGCCCGAACTTCCCGATCAAAAAAGAACTAGGTTTATTGAAAAATATTCACTCCCACTATACGATGCAGAAATTTTAACAGGCAGCGTTGATCTTGCCAATTATTACGAAAATGTTATATCGGTAACCAAGGATTATAAATCGGCAAGCAATTGGATGATGGGCGATGTTTTAAAAGTATTGAATGATGAGAAAATGGAGATTACTTCATTCCACATCGCGCCAATCAATTTGGGTAAACTTATCAATCTAATTAACGATGGAGTAATAAGCGGAAAAATTGCAAAAGATGTTTTTGCCGAAATGCTTAAATCGAATGCAGAACCCAATCAAATTGTGAATGATAAAAATCTGATTCAAATTACAGACGCTAATTTATTGGAAGAAATTATCGAAACAATAGTTTCAAATAACCTTAAACAGGTGGAACAATACAAAGCCGGAAAAACATCCGTCATTGGATTTTTTGTTGGACATGTAATGCGGGAAACAAAAGGAAAAGCTAATCCGGAATTAGTAAATACAATTTTGAAAGAGAAATTGGGCTAAACAGAGGAAAGCGAGTTATCTAAAAATAAAATGCGATTAACTTGCTTATCAGAGATGAATATTAAATAAAAGATACAATCAATGTAAGATTACACTAGTTAACTGAGATCATTCTTTCTATAGGTAATCTAGCCTTTATCGCCAACTCCTCTGGAACTTTAACCTCAAATTCCTCTTTCTCCAGTGCATTAAGCACGCTATCAAGAGTTATCATTTTCATGTATTCGCATACCGCGTTTTCGTCAGCTGGATAAAATGATTTGTGAGGTGCTAATTTTTTCATTCTATATAAAATTCCAATTTCGGTAGCAACAACAAATTCTTTTTTAGGAGAAGAGAGTATATGCTGAATCATTCCTTCTGTTGAGAATATTCGAACATCTTTACAATCATGGAAAAGAGAAGATTTTAGCATACAAGAAGTTGAGCACCCACATTCTGGATGTATCAAGAATTCTGATTGCGGGTAAAGTTCTCTAGCCCTGTCAAATGAAGTATCGCCAATCTTTTCGTGAACATGACAGGCTCCCTGCCATATCTCTATTTTTCTATTCGTCATCGCTTCAACGTATAGCCCTAAAAATCTATCGGGCAGAAATAAAATTTTTTTATTTTGAGGAATAGAAGAAACAATTTCGACTGCGTTGGAAGATGTGCAACAATAATCGCTTTCAGCTTTTACTTCTGCAGTAGTGTTAACATAGGAAACAATAACTGCATCTGGATGAACCTTCCTCCATTCTCGCAATTGATCTGCGGTAATTGTTGATGATAGGGAGCATCCTGCATTAAGAGCCGGAATTAGAACTTTTTTATTTGGTGAAATTATTGACGCTGTCTCAGCCATAAAATGTACTCCACAGAATACAATAATTTCTGCATCGGTCATCGCTGCTTCTTGCGAAAGTCTCAAAGAGTCACCTACAAAATCAGCGATGTCTTGTATCTCGGGAAGTTGATAATTATGAGCTAATATTACCGCGTTTTTCTCTTTCTTTAATTTATTTATTTCATTTATAACATCCATCATTTTTTTATCCCAGTTAAATTATTAATAAAGAAATATCCAGCGATTTAGCTGAATGAGTGATAGCTCCTACGGAAATAAAGTCTACTCCAGTTGAAGCGATACTAGAGAGGTTTTCGAGAGTTATGTTTCCAGATGCCTCAATTTTGGACCTATGATTAGTTAATTTAACGGCTTCACACATCTCACTGATTTCCATATTATCCAACAATATCATATCAGGTTTTGTTTTTAAAGCCTCTTGAACATCAGCAATATTTTGTGTTTCTATTTCTATTTTAAACCGGCTGCCGTGTCTTTTTCTCACAAATTGAACGGCATTTTCGATTGACCCAGCAATTTTAATGTGGTTTTCTTTTATGAGCACCATATCAAATAGACCAAATCGGTGATTCACACCACCTCCAATTAAAACAGAGTATTTATCCAAATACCTAAACCCTGGAATCGTTTTTCGAGTATCTGATAGAGATACCCCCGTTCCATTTAAAATCTTTACAAACTCATTTGTTTTTGTTGCAACACCACACATTCTTTGTAAAAAATTTAGAGCTGTTCTTTCGCCAGTTAAAATAGTACGGTATGACCCTGAGAATTCAGCAATTAAATCTCCCTTCGTTAAAACGGCCTTATCAACCAATTCTGAATTTAACTTGAGACCTGAGCCATCGATGAAATTAAAGACCGAGTTAAAAACAATAATTCCAGCTAAAATTCCTGATTCTTTCGCAATTATTTTACCAGAACATGTTACTTCCTTCCCAATCAAAGAATCAGTTGTGATATCCCCGCTTCCAACATCTTCACGAACAGCCATTTCAATTAGCGGCTTAGATTTGGACAAATAGTAATCATTAATTTCCATTTAATTTCTCGAAGGATATTATATTATTATTTACTATAAAACTTCCAATAAACTCTTGAGATAATTCAGGGAAATCTTCTCTATGATGCACTCCCCTACTTTCAACTCTTAATAATGCAATCTGAACAACATATTTTGCAAGATTCAGCAATCCTAACTCTTGAGATAAGAAATAGTCCGACATTATCTTTTGAATTTGACCCAGTTTACTTTCAATTATATTAAGAGTCTTATTCAAATTTTCTTTATTCCTTAGAATTCCCACATTTTCAGAAAAGAGGTTCTGTATAATATTCAATGTTTTTCTGTACCTTTTAAATGAGGAATCAGGAAATATATATAAGGGAATTTCAAAGTCTATGTTGAAATTAGGATTCATCCGATTTTCGGTTGCCTTTTTTACTGCTCTCTGTGAAAAAACCAAGCATTCAAGCAGAGAATTACTGGCCAAACGATTAGCGCCGTGTACTAGTGTTGAAGCAACTTCGCCTACTGCAAAAAGATAATTCAAATTAGTTTGTCCATCTAAATCAGTTTTAATTCCGCCGATAGAATAATGCGCCGCAGGGGAGATTGGAATTAGTTGATTCGTAATATCAATATTATGATTTAATCCAAAGTTATAAATATTGCTAAATTTCCTTCTAACGAGATTACCATCTAGATGACGCACATCTAAGTAAACACAATTTGAGTCCGAATTTTTAATCTCAGAAAAAATTGCTTTCGATAAAATATCTCTGGGTGATAATTCTCCATTTTTATGATGCCTAAAAGCAAACCGCTCATTTTTATTGTTTAATAAATACGCACCCTCGCCCCTTACCGCTTCACTTATTAAAAACGTGCTGCCAGAGTTGGAATAAAAGGCTGTTGGGTGAAATTGGGTAAATTCTAAATTCCTTACTGTGGCGCCCACATTAATCGCCATTATTATTCCATCTGCTACAGCAGCTTGCGGATTAGTGTTTCGTGAAAACATTTTGCTAAAACCACCGGATGCTAGAATTGTATTACGGGACTTGATGTAAAAAACTCTTCTATTACGATGAGATAAAGCAGTAACCCCAATTACATTTCCATCTTTTTGGATTAAGTCCAATGCTTGAGTATTCTCCAGCAAGGCCACATTTGTAATATCCTTTATTTTAGAAAGTAAAAATTTAATTATCGCTTCACCTGTAGAACTTCCATCAATATGAAGAATTCTTCGTACAGAATGCCCCCCTTCAAGTCCTAAACAGTAACTGCCATTTTTTTGATCAAAGTTTAATCCCATCTCGATCAATTCATTTATGCAATGAACACCATCTTCTACAAGTACTCTAACAGCGGCTCTGTCACACAATCCCCTTCCGGTATCTAAGGTGTCTTCAAAGTGTAAATCCGTTGAATCTTCTTCGCTTATCGCACATGCGATCCCTCCCTGTGCCAACCATGAATTAGTTTGATTGTGATTGACTTTAGTTATAATCAAAACTCTTCCATATTTTGAAGCTTGATAAGCAGCAAATAAACCGGCTAGACCACTCCCAATTATAAGAAAATCGCACTCAGAATTAGTGGATAACATTTTCCTCAACATTCATTTCCCTTGTTTAATTTAAGTGTTTCATAAAGTCCATGCAAAACCAATGTTGAATCTATTTTGTCAAATATCCCTGCATTCTGAAAAAGTGAGGAAAATCCCCCTGTTCCAATTATTAAGGGCTTTTCTTCTTGAAATACTTCCTCTGTGATGCTTTTTGTAATCTCTTTTACCATTCCTATTTGTCCTGTGTATAAACCGATTTGAATACTTTCAACAGTTGATTTTCCATATGAAGAGTCAGGAATTTTTATTTCAACACGAGGCAATTTAGCCGTATGGCTTTCTAAGCTCTCCATTGAAATTCTGATACCTGGTATTATCACTCCTCCTAAATATTCATTATTTTTGCTAATTACGCAAAATGTTGTAGCGGTACCAAAATCAACTATAATTATATTCTTTCTTGGGAAAAATTTTGTTGCTGCCACTGCATTTGCTATTCGATCTGCACCAACTTCGTGCGGATTTTTATACTTTATTTTTAATCCGGTTTTAACTCCTGGCTGAAGGAAAAATGGATCGATATTAAAATATTTCACACAACCGCTTGTTATTGAATGAATTTTATCGGGGACAACGCTGCAGATTGAGATATCAGAAATTTCAGCAGTATTAAATCCGTTTTCGCGAAGAACATTTTTTAAAAAGATACCTATTTCATCTGAAGAAAATGAATTGAGCGAATTTTTTCTAAATTGTAATACGAGAACTTCACCATTGAATAATCCCCCATAGATTTGTGAATTTCCAACATCTAATGTTAGCGTCATTGTTTCATCCATTTATTAATTAAAGCGTTAGATAAATCTTCTACTGTTTCGCATCTGGATTTTAGCCCGTCAAGACTAATCAATTCAAAATTGTACTGTTTACCTTTTTTTCTGTTATCGAAAGAATTAAAAACAATTCCGTCAGCTTTTGACATCCTAAATATTTTTCTCAATTCATCTTCTTTTCTTTTATCCTGATATGAATTAAGAAATTTAAATGCAATAAGTATGATGTGATTGTTTTCAAACCATTCTTTAATATTATTGACTAATTTTTCATTCTTCTTAAATGTTATTTTAATTTGATCTGTTGAAAAACTTGTTTTTGAAATTAATGGCAATTGTAATTTACTTCCCTCATGTTCAATACTGATAGGAGAATAATCACTTATAGCTGCCGAATGAATCACTAAATCATAATGATTTTTCTTGATTTCTGATTCTAATATTGTCCTTAACGATAGGAAAGAATCAAACTCCTTAATACTAAAATCGAATTTTGGTGAAACTGCTGTTTTTGATTTAATTAGAGTTACATTCGCTCCGTTTAGGTAAAAACCATCAGCTATTGTACAAGCAGTTCTCCCGGTAGAGAGATTAGATACATATCTAGTGTTATCAATACTTTCAATAGTTGCTCCACCTGTTACCAATACACTAAATTTTTTGCGATTAACTCTGTTTAACTCGTTAAAAATGTACCCAAAAATTTTGTCTAGATTGAGCAATTTACCTCTCCCTGTGTCACCACATGCAAGGTAGCCTTCATCAGTAGGTAGAATTTTAACTCCCCACTTTTTCAGAGTTTTTAATGATTCCTGTGTTGCCGGATGATTGTACATATTAGTATTCATAGCAGGGGCAATTAAATACGGTTTGGATTCGTCTCTAGAAAGAAATAAAGAAGTTAAAAGATTATCAGCAATTCCGGCAGCGAATTTATTAATGGTATTTCCGGTTGCGGGAATAACAATTATTAAATCCGCCCACTTATTGAGATCAATATGACTCATCATTTCACTCAATTCGAAAACATCGGAATAAACAATGTTATTAGTTAATCCTTCGAGAGTAGCTTTTCCTATGAACTGCAATGCTGACGGAGTGATAACGGTTTTAACTTCACAATTATTTTGAACTAATTTAGAAATTATTTGAGCCGATTTATATGCAGCTATAGAGCCCGTTATTTTTACTAAAATCCTAAATTTTGACATTGTCGATTAATCTAATATTTCTTAAGAAAACTGCGCCATATCTTATATTATTCTTTGTTTCAATATAATCTATCTTAAAGCCGTGTCGTCTCAATAAGGGTATCAATTCTGCATCTGATTTGTTGGACATTAATAGTTCCGGAAAGTATTTTACAATTTTTCTTTCATCTTTGGTTAATCTTAAATTTCTTGAACTCATTGCTAATCCGTCTTTTTCCCTAACGGTTGAGCATGCCACAATTTTTACATCCAAGAAAAAAGCAGTTACCATTCTCTGGATTAAGATCAACTGTTGGCGGTCCTTTTCACCGAAGTATGCTCTTTGAGGTTTAACAATATTCAAAAGTTTCATCACAACCGTGAGGACACCTGTAAAATGTCCATCTCTGGAAGCTCCGCAAAGTTCTCGACTGAAATTAGTCTCTTCAATACGATAAGTAAAATCATCAGGATATAAACTCTCATAATCTGGGATGAATACAAAATCCACCCCAAAATTATCCAATAAATATAAATCCTTGTTCAGTTGAACCGGGTATTTTTTTAAATCCTCTTTCTCATTGAACTGAGTTGGATTAATAAAAATACTAACTACAACAAATTGATTCTCGCTGCGGGCTCTTTGAATAAGGTGCAAATGTCCTTCATGAAGAGCGCCCATAGTAGGTACAAATCCAACTTCACTACCAGAAAGTGATTGTATTTCAGCTTTTAACTCTGCTGGACTTTTAATAACCTTCATTAATAACTTTCCTTTGCAGATGGAAAAAAATTATGCCCCACGTCTTTTTGGTAATTGTTTAATGCAGAATTCACTAACTCATAACCAGCTAAATACTCTCGTAAAAATTTTGGTTTAAATTCCTTTGACAAACCCAGTAAATCATGAAGTACAAGAATCTGCCCTGATGTATATTTGCCGGCTCCTATGCCAATAGTTGGAATTGAGATCGTTTCAGTGATTACTTTGGCAAGATTTGACGGAATCATTTCAAGAAATAGAGCTGAAATCCCAGCGTATTCTAATCTTTTAGCGTCATCAATTATTTTTTCGGCTTTATCTCTTTCTTTGCCTTGAACTTTAAATCCTCCAAACTTATGTACAAATTGAGGCGTTAGACCTAAATGCCCCATTACGGGAATTCCACTTAACACTAAAAATTCAATGTCCTCTAAAATTCCATCAGCTCCTTCTATTTTAATTGCTTCTGCGCCGGCTTTAAAGATTGTATCAACAGCATCAACAAGCCTTGACCTTCCTCGTTTATGAGCAAGAAATGGTAAATCGGAAATAAGAAATTTATTTCGTAACCCTCGCCTAACAGCTTTTGTATGTTGTGCAATCATCTCAACACTTGCGTTAACTGTTGTTTCATATCCATACATTACCATTGCCACACTGTCTCCGACTAAAACCGCATCAATATTGCTCTCATCGATTATGCGGGCGGACCAAAAGTCATAGCAAGTGGTCATAGTTATCTTTTTCTCTTCAGATTTGTATTTTTTGAAATCTTCTATATTCTTCAATTCTTTTACTCAAATCCGAAAAACAATTTTAAAAAATCATCATAGATAGTTTTAAATTCATCATTTATCAGAGCTTCCCTGTGTTTTTTAATTGTATTCATATCCTTTCTTATAAACGGGCCCGTTAAGTGATTGTTGCCCAGCATAAAATTTTCCAATGTTTTTGAAAGGTATGGACGCAGCGCATTTTTCGGGATATTGAATTCCGCCATTCTATCAGCGAAAACTTTCCAAATAAGCGAAATAAAATTACCTCCTATAGCACACCAAGCATGATATAGTGATTTATCATTTGATCGTATCGTGAAATTTGGATTGGGAAATTCTGCGAAAATATCTTTGAGCGGTTTTTTCCCTTCTTCAGTTATCAATGGAATAGATTTATAGAAATCAAGAGAATAGGTTTTATTTCCGAATGTCGCTAATGGATGAACACTTTCAGCCTCATCGATGGATAATACACCAGAAAAGTGAATCAATGTAAAATTATTTTTTTTTCCGCTAAAATTACGCTCGATAAATTCTACTATTGCGTCATCATTAATAGCAATAAGAATTTTAAGTTTTGAATTTTCCGGAATTCTAAGTGGTTTTCCTTCCGACCGCGACCACCTTTTGTAGGGTACTTGAAGGAAATCAAAATAGGCTGATAAATGTTTTGCTAGCTTTCCGCTGCCGATTAATAGATAGTCAGTATCTCGAGGCATAATGGTACTTGTCCTAAGATCAAGTCCTTCTTCTAATTGAATTATTAAAATAATAAGTAGCTGTCCTACGATCAGCTCAAAGATCAACTTGGCGAATATACTAAAAACATCGCTGTGATAAAAACTTTGGTTGGCTTTTCAAAGCATTAAATTTTATTTAACAAGTCGATCATCTCAATTGCAGAAAGCGCTGCATCCCAGCCTTTGTTGCCCGCTTTTGTTCCGGCGCGTTCTATTGCCTGCTCAATTGAATCAGAAGTAATTATCCCATAAATAACGGGGATGCCTGTATCTAAGCCAACATTTGCTATTCCTTTGCTCACCTCCGAGGCAACATATTCAAAATGAGGAGTAGCGCCGCGAATCACTGCTCCTAAGCAAATAATTGCATCGTATTTTTTTGATAAAGCCATTTTTTTTGCAGCGATAGGAATTTCGAAAGAGCCTGGTACCCAGCACAGAGTGATATCCTCTTCTTTTCCGTTATGGCGAATAAGACAGTCGAGTGCGCCGTCAATTAATTTTTTAGAAATAAATTCATTAAATCTGCCGACTACTAAACCAAATCTTCTGCCTTCCGCAGAAAGAAATCCTTCGATTGTTATAATCATTGTTTTCTCGATTTATTAGTTAAAATTTTCATCGTTTAGAATAAAGTGACCCATTTTCTTTTTTTTAGTGAAAAGATAATGTCCATTTACTTCATTAGGACAGATTTCGATTGGAACTCTCTCCGTTATTTCCAGATCGTATCCTCTCAATCCGATTATCTTTTTAGGATTGTTCGTTAATAGTTTAATTTTGCTCAATCCCAGATCTTTAAGTATCTGCGCCCCGATTCCATAATCTCTTAAATCCGGTTTTAATCCAAGTTCTTCGTTAGCTTCTACCGTATCTCTGCCCTCTTCCTGCAAGGAATACGCTAACAATTTATTCAGCAGACCTATTCCGCGTCCTTCTTGTCTCATGTACAAAACTACGCCTCTGCCTTCTTTTTCAATCATTTTAAGCGCTGTTTCTAATTGATCTCCGCAGTCGCATCTTTTTGAACCGAATACATCTCCTGTTATACATTCAGAGTGGACTCTTACAAGAACCGGATTTGTGCCTGAGATATCTCCCTTTACAAGCGCAATTGGATTATCATTCGCATCAAGAATATTTTCGTAGAGATGTAGTTTAAAGTCACCGAATGCAGAAGGAAGATCAATTACAACTTTACTTTTAACAAGCTTTTCAGATTTCCGTTTGTATTCGATTAAATCTGCAATCGTTATCAATTTTAGATTGAATTTTTCAGCTATTTCACCAAGTCGTGGAACTCTTGCCATCGTGCCGTCCTCATCCATAATTTCGCAAAGAACTCCGGAAGGATTTAATCCGGCAAGTTTTGCTAAATCAACTGCCGCTTCGGTGTGACCTGTCCTTTTAAGCACTCCGCCGTTATTCGCGATGAGTGGAAAAATATGGCCTGGCTTTGCAAAATCGTTCCCTCGAACTGAAATGTCTGTTATAGCTCGTATAGTAGCAGCTCTATCGAACGCCGAGATTCCCGTTGTCGTTCCAATTTTATAATCAATTGTAACCGTAAAATTAGTATTGTGCAGCGCAGTATTAGAATTAACCATAATATCCAGCTCCAATTCTTTTGCCCGCTCCTCGGTTATAGAAACGCAAATCATTCCTCTGCCTTTTTTAGACATAAAGTTAATATCTTCCGGACGGACTAGTTCCGAAGCCATAATAAAATCGCCTTCGTTCTCTCGGTCTTCATCGTCCACAACAATTACCATTTTTCCATGTTTGATATCGTTGATTGCTTCTTCGATTTTATTAAAAACTATTTTTTCGTTTTTCATTTTAATAACCCAATTCTTTAAACCATTTTTCAGAAAATTTATTTACCGTAGAATTACTCATGAACTGATTTTCTACATATTTTATTAGAATATCTATTTCAATATTTACATTCTCACCGATTTTCCGGTATTGCAGGTTTGTGTATTTCCATGTGTGTGGTATAACGGAAATATCAAAAACAGCATCGGAATAAATTTTTGAAACAGTTAAACTGATCCCGTCAATTGCAATAGATCCTTCATCAATAATGTACCTAAAAAGATTGTTCTCTGTTGATATTTTTAAAAGATAGTTTTCCTCATGCCTTTTGATTTGAAGTATTTTTCCTATGCCGTTTACATGACCCTGAACAATATGGCCTCCTAGCCTTGAATCTGCCCTTATTGCTCTTTCCAGATTTACTTTTGTTCCAATTGTAATTTTGGATAATGTAGATTTTAAAAGTGTTGCCCCAACAGCGTCAACCCAGAATGTAATACGCGAAAATTCCGTTATCGTAAGACACACACCGTTTATACAAATTGAATCACCGATTCTTGAATCTTCTAAAATCTTTTCGGCGGAAATAAGAAGTTTTAATCCACCGCCAACGGATAAGATTTTTTTAACTATTCCTATTTCTTCTATTAATCCAGTAAACATAAGCCACTAATTTTTACTTAATACTAACAAGAATCAGACCTCTTTTTATAGATGAACAAATCATCCCTACCCAATTTGGTTGAACTTACAAGTTCAGAATATAGTTCAATGTCAGAATCAAATGCATCGAGCCCTTTCCTGAAAAATTGCTCGGACTTAATATGAAATATCTCATCAAAAAGTCCCTCCGAAATAAATTGAGTAAAAATATCGGCTCCGCCTTCTACAAGAATCGAATTAATTTTCTGCTCCCCCAGCAAATGTAATATTTTTTTTATATTAAGTTTCCCGTAATTGTTTGATTTCTGTTCGAATATTTTGATCCCCTTCTTTCCCAATACTGAGATTGTTTCCGGATTTGAATTCTCCTTACTAAAAATAATCGTTCGATCAAAATCCTTATCATTAAATACATTTGAATGAATTGAAGATGACAAATTGCCGTCTATTATTACTCTGTAAGGATTTGTTCCCTTTACTAATCTTACAGTCAATTGCGGATTATCAATATTTATCGTTCCAGCTCCGACTAATATAGCATCATATTCCGAGCGCAGCTCGTGTACAAAACAATTTGCTTCCAAACCTGTAATCCAAGTTTGGCTGCCGATGGATTTAGTAATTTTGTTATTGCTAGAGGTTGCAATCTTCAGCGCAATATACGGAATCCCGGTCTTTATCTTTTTGAAAAAGAATTTATTTAATTCATCTCCCTGATCTTTGAGTACTTCTGTTATTACTTCAATACCTTCGTCTCTCATCATCTGAACTCCCTTTCCGTTTACGTCTGGATTAGGATCGTAACTGCTGATTACAATTCTTGATATTTTGGATTGAATAATAAGTGGAACGCATGGAGGAGTTTTTTTATTTGTGTGACAACAAGGCTCTAAATTGCAATAAAGAGTAGAGTCTTCAATGTTTTCATTTGCTGCGTTGATTGCATTCCTTTCAGCATGAAGCCCGCCGAAATATTGATGCCAGCCTTCGGAAATTATCTGATTGTTTTTGACAATTACAGAACCGACTTTTGGATTAGGACTCACAGTCCCTTTTCCTCTTTCGGCTAATTCAAAACATCTTTTAATAAATTGCAGATCAAAATCAGTTTGTAACAAAAATATTCTTTCTATAAAATTGATTAATAAAAACTACTCATCACGGTAAACAAATCTTACCTAAAATCGTTGGTCTCGTCGCGCCGGTAGTGAGCGGAATATTTGAAGGATTTCCACAAATAGTTTCGTTAGCCAGCACAGCAAAGCAAATCGCTTCCTTCGCATCGGATGAAATTCCGATTTCGTCAATCACTTTAATTTCAATTCCGTTACCAAAATATTTATGGAGCGCATTATACAGAAATCTGTTTTTAGCTCCGCCTCCGCTTACAATCAGTTCGTCAATCTGAGTATCCGCTTCAACAAACTTTTTGTAATTCCTATAAATTCCAAAAGCGGTGAACATAGTTACGGTGTATAACCAATCTTCTGAAGAAACTTTCTTAAACTCGTTCAACAATTCAACAAGAAATTCAGAACCGTAATATTCTCTTCCTGTAGATTTGGGAGGTGGTGTCTCGATGAAATTATCTTGCTCCATCAATCTTGTAAAGAGATCATCATTAATTTTTCCGGATTCCGCAATTTGTCCGTTCTCATCGAATGGTTTATCGAAAAATTTCTGCATTAAATTGTCTATCATCATATTGCCCGGACCTGTATCAAATGCCAATACTTCCTCAACACCCTTTACTTTATTGAGTATTGTGAAATTCGAGATACCCCCGATATTCAATAACGCACGGTTTTTGTCATGCGAATGAAATAAAATGTAATCAAAATAAGGAACGAGCGGCGCGCCCTGTCCGCCGAGCGCAACATCCCCAACACGAAAATCTCCAACTGTGGTGATGCCGGTTAATTTTGCCAAAACCGATGGATCGCCGATTTGCAATGTTGACGCAGTTTCAAATCCGAATAAATTTTTCTTTTTTGGATGATGATAAATTGTTTGCCCGTGACTTCCAATCAAGTCAATTTGATCGGCGGAAAAATTTAAATTAGCTAATAAATTTTTAACGCTTTCGGCGTACACATTAGCGAGCAGAAAATTTAACTGGCTTATATCCTCAATTCTGCTGCTTTCATTTGAGCAGTTTTTTAGAATAAATTCTTTAAGTCCGTTTGGGAACGGTGATTCGCAAAACCCAATTAAACTTAGTTTTGTATTCACACCGGAGTTTTCAATTTCTACCAGCGCAGTATCAACTCCGTCAACAGAAGTCCCGGACATTAAACCGATCACCAGCTTTTTACTTTTCTCTGAAATGCTTTGAAGTTTTTTTAACATGATTCTTCAACAAAAGTTTTACGGTTCGTGTATATTTTTAATTTTGGAATAATTGTGCTTGCAATTTATTTGATTATAGAGAGAACATCAAATAATTTGAATTTTTGGAAGAATATAAATTAATAATCGATTGCTAAAACCCGAAAATCAAATTGGAAGATCATCATCGTAAGATTGTCTATCCTCAATTTGCGGCATTTCCGTGTGGAATAGATCCAGGTTTTCGAATCTTGCGTAGTCCTTTATAAATTTTAGTTTTGCATCTCCCACTGGACCGTTACGCTGTTTACCAACAATTACTTCGGCTACACCCTGCGTAGGTTCACCGGAATAAAATTGAGCAATACCATAAACCTCCGGTCGATAAAGGAAAAGCACAACGTCGGCGTCCTGCTCGATGGATCCCGATTCGCGAAGATGGCTTAGCATTGGTTTTTTGTCCGAAGTTGTTTCGACCACGCGGTTAAGCTGAGACAATGCAACAACAGGAATATTCAATTCCTTTGCAAGCGCTTTGAGTGAACTTGATATAATTGAGATTTCTCTTTCCCTGCTTTCAACTTTAATTCCGGATGTCATCAATTGGAGATAATCCACAATGACTAGCCCGATATTTTTTTCTGCTTTAAGTCTGCGGGCTTTGGCTCGCATCGCCAGTACTGAGAGAGCAGGAGTATCATCAATGTAAATTTGCGCTTGACTTAATTTATGAACAGTTCGGCTTATCTTGGCGCCGTCTTCTGCTTTGAATCTTCCTGTTCTTACGCTATGAGCATTAATTCTTGCTTCTGCGGAAATCAATCTTGTTGCTAATTGAATGGTTGACATTTCCAAACTAAAGAATGCAATTGGGATTTTACTTTCCACGGCGGCGTTTCTAGCGACCGATAATGCGAAAGCAGTTTTTCCCATTGAAGGACGCGCGGCAACAATTATCAAATCTGATTTTTGAAATCCACCGAGCAAATCATCCAAAGCAAAATAACCCGTTGGAACTGCGAACGTTACCAAACTTTTTGAGTGAATCGCTTCAATCAATTCTAGAGCTTGTTTAACCGCTTTGTCCATAGAAGTGAATGACTCTTTAGTCCCCTCTTCAGAGATAGAAAAGATTTTTGATTCTGCTTCATCGAGGAGATCGAACACATCATCTCTTCCTTCGTAAGCGGAATTCGCTATCTCTAATGAAGTGGAAATAAGTTTACGAAGAATCCACTTTTCCAACACTACTCTTGAATGGTAATCGATGTTGGTAGCGGAGGAAATGTCCTGCGAAAGTTTGCCAATATAAGAAGCTCCGCCGCACTCCTCAAGTTTTCCGGCGCGTTTTAATTCTTCATAAAGCGAAACGTTATCAATCGGTTCGTTGGATTGATAGAGCGAACTGATAGCTTGAAAAACAATTTTGTTTTTTGGATCAAAAAAGTATTCGGGCTTTAATATTTCTATAGCGCCTGGAGCGGAATTGTTATCTAATAAAATGGCGCCAAGTACTGCTACTTCTACTTCCGGAGCTGCGGGAGGCTGCTTGGAAACAGCTCTCAATTTTTCAATATCGACAGATTCTTTTTTCTTTGCCATTTTATTTTTTATCAGTTAATTGGTCGTATAACTTCCTAACTTTTTGAACGTCTTCCCAGCATCCTCTTTTCCAGTTTGGATTTCTAAGCAAGGCGGCTGGGTGGTAAGTTACCATTAATTTACTTGCGGCGAAATCATAAACTTCGCCCCTCATACGTGTAAGAGATTCTTTATTATTCAATAACACGTTAGCCGAAATTCTTCCTAAACACAGAATTATTTTCGGTTTTATTAATTCTATCTGTTTATACAAATAGGGCGAGCAAGTTTCTCTTTCCGATGGAAGCGGATCGCGGTTATTAGGCGGTCGGCATTTTAATATATTTGCGATGTAGATATCGTCGCGCTCGAATTCGATTGCTTTTAAAATATCGTTCAGCAGTTTGCCGGCTCTTCCAACAAATGGAATTCCCTGTTTGTCCTCATCCGCTCCGGGCGCTTCACCTATCAGCATCAAATCTGCATTCGGATTTCCAACACCAAAAACAAATTTCAATCTAGTTGAACCGAGCGCACACTTTTTACATGTATTAATGTTAGCGTCAAGCTCTTCTACAGAAGAATAGTTGAGATGGACCGATGTTTTTATATCGGTTTTCAATGGACGTTCGGTTTCGTGAATGAATGAAGTTGCATTTGAATCCAAAATATTTTCAAGATTTATATCAAAGTTCATTGCAGCAAATAGTTCGTCTCCAAAATATGCTTTTTGATCCTTCAGCGCTTCAATTACCAGCTTTAATTTTTCTTTTTGCAAACTATTACCCTTACAAACAAATAATGGCAGTTTGGGAATTTAAACTGCCATTATTCTTTCAAAGATTCAATATGTAGTTGAAAACTATTCTGTGTCTTTATATCTATATTGAATTTGCCCATTCAATAGTTCATCCATTGCGTATTGATGAGCTTTATGTTTCTTTTCGAATTCAACAGAAATTCTTATAAGATCCGGATTTGCTTTGTCCTCGAATTCATCTTCGGGAGTAGTAACAATTTGATTAACTAAAGTATTGTATTCGAGTCTGTTATCGTCATTGATTTGTCTTGCGCGTTTTGCTGCAACAATTGCCGCTTCGTAAATATTGGCAGACCTCTCGTCTATTTTTTTCAAATCAACAGGGGTAATTTTCATTTTTCTTCTCCCATTTTATTTAATTCAATTATTTTTTTTACTTCTTCAATTGCATTTTGTAAACTTTCATTAATCACAACATGATCAAAGTGCGATTCATAACTTAGTTCCATTTCCATTCTTTCGAATCTTTTTTTAAGATCTTCTTCGCACTCAGTCTTTCGTTCAATCAATCTTTGCTTCAGTATTTCCAGGCTCGGCGGTTTTACGAAAATAAGAACAGCTTCGGGATAATGATTCTTAATCTGTATAGCGCCCTTAACATCCACTTCAAAAACAACCGAACGTCCTTCATGTATATTAGAATCGATAAAACTTTTAAGAGTTCCGTAATAATAACCGTAAAACTGTTCCCATTCTACAAATTTGTTTTCTGCAATGTTTCTTTTAAACTCTTCTTCGGTAATAAAAAAATAGTCCTTTCTGTGCGTTTCCATTTTTCTGCATTTTCTAGTAGTGGCAGAAATAGAAAACACAAAATCCGGATTTTCTTTTAAGACATTTCTTACAATAGTTGTTTTACCGGAACCGCTGGGAGCGGAAAAAACAAATAACTTACCTGTTTTCATCAATTGGTTACTCAATATTTTGAATCTGCTCCCTAATTTTCTCCAATTCCTCTTTAATGAAAATTCCGTAATACGAAATTTCTGTAGAAACGGATTTGCTATTAATTGTATTTGCCTCTCTATTCATTTCCTGAGTAAGGAAATTTAATTTTCTACCGACTTCGGTGGAATTCTTCAACGTCTCCAAAAATTGTTCAATATGGCTTTTAAGCCGCACACACTCCTCGGTTACATCGTACTTTTCAGCTAGTAACGCAAGTTCTGTTTTCACTTTCTCATCACTACCATTATCCTGAAGTAATTCTTTAGCTCTTTCTCTTAATTTAGTGAAGTAATCAGAAATTGATTCGGGACTAAGACTTTCGATTTTACTTACGGTTTCATTTATGCTTTCGGCTCTCTGCTTCAAATCCTGAACTAATGTATTTCCTTCCACATTGCGCATTTCAACTAAATTATCAATCGCTAAATGGAGAGCTTTTACGGCTAATTTGAATTCATCTTCGCTCTCCTCAACTTTATCTGAGAATAAAAGATTTTGGAAACTTAAAATATTTTCAAGGCTAATTTCCTGATCTATACCCGCCCGCTTTTTAAGCGAATTTAAAAATGTAATTACGGAATCGAGATTTGTTTCGTCAACCCCTAAACTATTTTTGTCAACGCCCTCATTTTTAAGGTAAATATTTAAAATGATTTTACCGCGGCTTATCCTATCTTTAAGCAAATTTCTAATTTCAATTTCCTTACTGGATAAAGATTTGGGCAACCTCACGCTTAAATCTAAAAATCTACTGTTAAGACTTTTAATTTCAACTTCAACTGAAATAGAATTTTCTGTGAGAATTGACTTCCCATATCCAGTCATGCTGGAAATCATTAATACCTCAAAAAATGTAAGTGTAAAAATACCCAAATTGGAAGAGCATTACAATCACAAATTTATTTTAATCAATGGTCTCAAACTCAGAGCAAGCTCCGAACCCTGCTCAACTATAAACGGCGGGTCATTATACTCAATCTTCTCGTCCGCAGAAACCCGATCTTGCTTGTCGGGTGAAGGCGGATCAAAAAGCTTCGCCAATACCTATCTGAAATTGGAAATTCTTCCAAAAACCGCCTGGATCGTTCAATTTTTTAAAATAATTTCTGCTGTCGTTCGGGTCGTAGGCTTTTGTACCAAAATCCAATCTAAATGGAACAATTTCCGAATAATATCGCAGACCCAAACCCGCAGCAATTGCAACTCCTTTAAATGTAAAATCCCTATAACTAAGCCATGAATTTCCGAAGTCTAAAAATACTGCTCCGCCCAAATTACCAATTATTCTATTTCTAGTTTCTACCGATCCTTCAACTAAAAAGAATCCGCCGGGAGTAAAATCATCAACAAGAATTGCCTCTAAATCCTGAGGCGAAACCAAATCAAATGAATTTGCTTCTTCATCGGGTGTTAATTCTCTCGACCTCCAACCTCTAATTGAGTTACTTCCGCCGGCATAAAACCTTTGATTTAAAGGTACGCGCGCCTTATTGCCTTCGTAAACGTGGATATTGCCGATGTTAAATTTCATTCCAAACGCAGAAGTATTTGAATTATACATCGGAAAATAAAGTGAACTTTTAACTAAAAATTTATAATACCGCGGCTCAGAATATTGGTTTCCTGAAGCCAAGCTTATTAAATACGGAAGTGTATTTCCATCCTCAAGAAGCAGCGATAATGTATATCCTTCCGTTGGAAAAAGAAAATTATTTGTTTGAACAGAACTCGTGTGAACGCCTATTACAGCCGTATTAGTTGTTTGAACATTTTTGATTCCTGAAACAACTGCGGCAACCGAAGAATCCAATTGCGCCGAAGTAAGCTTCGGGAATTTCCTCTTCAAAAATTGTGCTGCAAGGGTCGATAGATAGGATTGTTCATAGGTTACTTCTAGGTTTTCCCAATAAAAATAAGTGGTTAGCGAACTGATATATACTTTTTCCGGCAGTTCAAAATCCAAACTTAATTTTGAACCGAATAAATCCGTATTGTATTCCTGCTGCCTTTTTTGAATCGTAAAATAATTTTCAAGTTTTGTATTAATCGGAGCGCCGAATAAAAACGGTTGATCAATAATTATTCTCGCATCGGCATAACTCATTATTGTTGAGTCGGTACTTTTCGATTCGATAAAATTCTTAAGAGCCGCCGAAGTGCTAATAGTAAATTTTCTTGCATCACCAAAAAAATTCCTTTTAATAAATCCCAAACCAAGACCGAGGTTGAAACTTTGATCTTCGTTATTGGCAATGATCTCAGGAGAAATTTCATGGAGATAACTGACGTTAACAGCAATATTAATCGGAACTCTGTCTTGAACAGTATCCGCAATAACACCGTTAACAGAAGCAGATGAAAACAAATTCGTTCTATAAAGACGCGTTTGACCGGATTTGATTTTTGAATAATTGTAATAACTGCCCGTGTCAATATCTACCAATTTTCGCAGCAACTCGTCAGAAATAAGGTCTCTGCCCGCTCCTCCTTTTTCTATTTCTATTCCGCTGATAATGTAACGTTTACCTGAATTGTACTTTAATACAATGTCTACCTTGTCTGTTATCGTATCAATTTCAATAACTGGGCTTTCAGAATTTGCGAGCATCATTCCCCTATTTCTCAGATAATCAAGAACAGAAGCATTCATGTTTTCGAGAAATTGAGTTGAATAGATTTGCTTAGCATCGAATCTAGCCATTTCATCGATATCGTTTTTAAATTCGGGGAGAATATCCTCGAGCCCCAAAACGGTTAAACTGTTATAGAATGTTGGTCTTCCTTCGTTAATATTGAAATGCAATTCCGCGGAAGAATTTTCCGAATCCAATAGATATTGAAATGTAACCTTGGTTGTGAAATATCCGCTATTGAAGTATAAATCATTTATAAGCGCAGCGTCATTTTGTAAATCTCCCAAATTTAAATATGTTGCCGCTTCCCCAAACCCGATGTATTCATTTATGAATTGTGAAAACCAATTCGGAGTTTCCTTAGAAGAAACTACGTTTTCTAATTCACCATCAGAAAAAATATTATTCCCATAAAAAAAAATTTTTGTAAGCTCATACTTTTTTCCTTCTTGTGCATATAATTCGATGGATAGAAATAAAAGTCCTAAAATTAAATTTATTATAAATCTGGAGAAAATGGAGTTAATATTCACGCGTTTCCTAATATCTTATTGTGACTTTAGTGCCAACCTTAATAACTGAATATAGTTCATCGATCGCTTCATTGCTAACAGCGGCTGAACCGTTAGTCCAATTATAAATAAACGGCAGATTTTTAAATATAAGATCATATTTTCCCATTCCGTGGATCCCGATATTTGAACCGAGTTTTGTATCTGCTATGCTGCAACCGGAATTAGCAATTGCGCTTTTAATTGTTCTAAATTCTTTTTCGGTAATTATTTTGTTTCTCAAAGCCTCCGCAGCATCGTCAATATTCGGATAATTCAATTGAAATGTTTTGCGGTAAACAGAATTTGTATCAATGCTGCAAATGGTATATTCACCGTTAGGAGTAACATAGTCGTCAGCAGATAACTTAACACGATTTATAGACCTTCCAAAAACCGCTCGATACGATTTAATTTGCATATCATTAACGTACAAATCAATTCTGAATTTTTTCCTTTCAATAACCAGTGAAATATTCTGTGGATTGCTAATCCCTTTTTCACTCAATACTTGATGCAAACTAACTTCTCGTAGATTCAGAAAATATCCATAACAAATCATCCCCGCAAAAAAAAGGATAATACTAGCCATAAGATATGTAACATTTTTTAACACTAAAAAACTTCACAAAGTTTTAAGTTGTATGCCGTAAGTTAGAGATTAAAAATAAAAAAGTCTGGAGTAGAATTTTCAATTGAAGTCAGCCGGAGCCGATATCAAATATCAGTTCCGGTGATGGAATAATTACTAATCTAAATTTGCAGATTCAACAACGCCGATTGCAGTCATATTGATTATATCGTCAACAGATGCCCCGCGCTGAAGAACGTGAACCGGTTTTTTCATTCCCATTAATATTGGTCCAATTACTGTGGCACTGGTAAGTCTTTCGAATAATTTATACGCAATATTTCCGGAAGCAAGATTTGGGAATACCAAAACATTTGCTCCTTTTTGAACCTTACTAAACGGAAATTCTTTTTCTAGAATTTCTGATACTACTGCAGTATCAGCTTGCATTTCACCATCGCAGATAATATCAGGTCTTAGTTCGTTAACTAATTGAGCCGCTTTTTTCACTTTTAAGGATTCAGGATGTTTAAC
>JAHJTX010000177.1 GCA_018829545.1 Bacteroidota bacterium
AGGATCGTTTTAGCTTTTTCTTCTGTTACAATAATTGAACATCTACGATGTTCTTTAAGAGAAATCTTATACCATTTCTAAATAGCAAACCTCGTAGAGGTTTTATTATTGTAAAAACTAATCCGCACTAAAGATATAATCCTCGTAGCGGATTTATTTAATTCAGTAATTCGAAAATTCCGGCAACACCTTGTCCGCCGCCAATGCAGGCGGTTACCATACCGTATTTTTTACTTCTTCTTCTTAACTCGTGAAGTATTTGAACAGTTAGCTTTGCGCCCGTACAACCAAGCGGATGCCCGAGTGCAATTGCGCCGCCATTTACATTTAAGATTTCTTCGTTCAATTTTAATTCTCGAATTACAGCTAATGATTGAACAGCAAATGCTTCATTTAATTCAATCAGATGGATATCACTCAACTTCAATCCTGCTTTCTTTAATGCTTTTGGCACTGCGGCGACAGGCCCTATTCCCATTATACGGGGATCGACACCTGCAACAGAGTAAGAAATCAATCTTGCAATTGGTTTTAGATTTAACTCTTTAACCATCTCGCCGGACATAACAAGAATGAATGCTGCGCC
Source organism: Bacteroidota bacterium (assembly GCA_018829545.1). Taxonomy (GTDB): domain Bacteria; phylum Bacteroidota; class Ignavibacteria; order Ignavibacteriales; family Melioribacteraceae; genus JAHJTX01. The sequence continues at coordinate 587 of JAHJTX010000177.1, forward strand.
GTCAGATGTTTGTGATGAGTTGCCTGCAGTAACAGTTCCTTTATCTGCAAATACAGGTTTTAACTTTGCTAATGCTTCAGGCGTAGTATCTGCTCTGGGTCCTTCATCAGTATCGATGACAAACTTTTTAGTTTTCTTTTTGCTGCCATCAACATAAACTTGCTCAACTTCTATAGGAACTATCTGTTCCTTAAAGTAACCTTTGTTGATGGCATTAACTGCTTTTTGATGCGAGTTGTAAGAGAATATATCTTGTTCTTCGCGCGAAATCTTAAAATCTTTTGCAAGTTCTTCGGCAGTTAATCCCATCCCCAAATAATAATTAGGATTATTTTTTGCAATCATATAATTGGGTGCAAGTTTCCATCCAGTCATTGGAACGAGCGACATCGATTCGACACCGCCGGCGATGATGCAATCCATCATTCCCGATTGAATACGTGCAAATGCAGTTGCGATTGTATCTATTCCTGAGCCGCAAAATCTATTTACGGTTGAACCTGGGGTTTCAATAGGAAGAGATAAGAGTGAAATCATTCTTCCGACTTGCAATCCTTGTTCGGCTTCGGGAAAAGCGTTACCAACTATTACATCATCAATACGTTTAGGATCGAGTTGTGGAACAGATTTTATAAGATGCTTAATTACTTCAGCGCCCAAATCATCAGGACGATAAAAACGGAATCCGCCTTTTTTGGCTTTACCAACAGCCGAACGAAATCCGGCAACTATAAATGCTTCTCTCATAATAATCTTCTAGATTAATTGTAAAATTCATTAATTATTAATTTCTTAATGGCTTGCCAGTATTTAAGATGCTTTGGATTCTTTCCAATGTTTTTTTCTCGCCAATTAAGCTTAAGAAAGCTTCTCGTTCTAAATCAAGTAAATATTGTTCAGAAACCAATGAACCTTCTGAAAGATCACCGCCGCACATAATGTAAGCAAGCTTTTCGGCAATTTTTTTATCGTGATTAGAAATGTAATTTCCTAAGCGGAATGAATGAATTCCAATAAGCAGTGTTGCAAGAGCAGTTCGACCCAGCACTTTAATATCTGCTCTTTCAATCGGTTTTGTATAGCCTCTGTCAGCCATTAGAATTGCATATTTTTTAGCATCGGCAATAACACGATTTGGATTTACAGAATATGTATCGAGTCCTCTTCTAAATATTCCCATATCAAAAGCTTCTTCGGCTGAAGTTGCTACTTTTGCAGTTGCGATGTTCATAAATCTTTTTTGAAGTTCAGGAAGTTCCAGCCCGCCTTCAATGTATGCATCAGAGGCGCGAAGCGTCATTTCCTTTGTGCCGCCGCCAGCAGGAATAACTCCCACACCAACTTCAACTAAACCGATGTAGGTTTCAGCCGACGCATTAACTTTATCGGAATGTAAACAAACTTCGCAGCCGCCGCCAAGCGCTAAAGAATGCGGCGCAACTACCACGGGAATGTTTGAATAACGAATATGCATAGTTGCTTTTTGAAATTGCCTTACAGCCGCATCTATTTCATCAAATTCTTGTTCGGTTGCAAGCATAAACATCATTGCTAAATTAGCGCCTGCTGAAAAATGCTGCCCATTATTACCGATAACCAAACCCTTAAAATCCTTTTCGGCAATTTCAATCGATTTGTTAATCGCTTCCAAAATCTCAGAGCCAATTGAATTCATCTTTGTTTGAAATTCGAGATCAACAATTCCATCTCCGATATCGTGCAGCGTTGCGCCTGAATTTTTCCATACCGGCTCGCTGCTTCTAAAGTTATCGAGAATGATGAAAGCACTTTTACCAGGAATTTCTTTATACGAATTAGAGGTAATATCGTAATATTTTTTCTTGCCGTTTTCTGATTTATAGAAGGAAGTAAAGCCGCCTTCTAACATTTTCAAAACCCAATCAGCGGGTTTCATATTAGCGGCTGTCATCTGCTCAACGGTTCTCTTTATACCTAACGTATCCCAAATTTCGAATGGACCAAGCTCCCATCCGAAACCGGCACGCATTGCGTCATCAATTTTATAAAGCTCATCCGAAATCTCCGGAATTCTATATGAAGCATACTGGAAAATGTGAAAATTGAGTAAACGTAAAAATTCTGCCGCCTTATCTTTTCCACCGTGCAAAGCTTTTAATCTATCTTTTAGATTATCAATAGATCTTGCAATAGTAACGGACGCCATTTTTGATTTAAGACTCGGCTTATATTCAAAAGTTAAAGGATCAAGTTCAAGAATTACCTTTTCTCCCTTTTCATCTTTCGATTTTTTATAAAAGCCCTGACCGGTTTTATCGCCAAGCCAATTTTTCTCTACAAGTTTGTTCACATAATCGGGGATTGCAAAAAGTTCTCTCGCTTCATCATTTGGGCAATCTTTGTAAACATTATTTGCAACTTTAACAAGAGTATCAATTCCAACAACATCGGCAGTTCTAAATGTTGCAGATTTTGGTTTGCCTGTTAATGGACCGGTTAGAGTATCAATTTCTTTTATACTCAAGTTCAAATCTTTTTTTAATTTGAAGACAGCCATGATGCTTAATACGCCAATTCGGTTGGCAATAAATGCCGGCGTGTCTTTACACAGAACATTTGTTTTACCAAGAAACAAATCACCGTACCACATCAAAAAATCAATTACTTCCTTGCTGGTTTTTGGCGTTGGGATGATTTCTAATAATTGAAGATAGCGAGGCGGATTGAAGAAGTGTGCGCCAAAAAAATGCCGTTGAAAGTCTTCACTTCTACCCTCATTCATTAAATGAACTGGAATGCCTGAAGTGTTTGTTGTAATCAAAGTGCCGGGCTTTCTAAATTTTTCTACATTATCAAAAACTTTTTTCTTGATTTCCAGATTTTCTACAACTGCTTCAATAATCCAATCGCAATCAGAAAGCCAGTTCATATTGTCTTCAAAATTTCCGGTATAAATTCTTGAAGCAAAATCATTCTGATAAATTGGCGATGGTTTAGCTTTAAGAACATTTTGCAGATTGTCTTTTGCTATTCTGTTGCGAACAGCAGGGTCTTGCAAAGTAAGTCCCTTTTTCTTTTCGGCATCGTTTAATTCCTTTGGAACAATATCCAGCAGATATACTTTGCATCCAATGTTTGCAAAGTGAGCGGCAATGCGTGAGCCCATTACGCCGGAACCGAGTACAGCAACTTCATTAATTTTTCTTTTCATAATGTTTTTCATTTAATTTTTATTTGAAGGTTCTGAATATATATTATCAATTAATTTCTGATTGCTCTTTAATATTATTCTTCGTTTTAGTTTTAAAGTCGGCGTCAACTCGCCCGAATCAACCGTCCAATCATTATCCACTAATTCGAATTTTTTAACTTGCTGAATATGGTCAAAACGCTTGTTATAATGTTGTATTTCTTTCCATATTCTTTCCTTTACAACTTCGCTGAGTACTGCGCCTTTATCAATATAATCTTTAACACTTTTCTTTTCGCACCATTTTTTTATGAAATCAAATTCTGGAACAATAAGTGCCGCACAGAATTTTTGGTTTTCACCTATCACCATTATATTTCTAATAAAAAGCGATTCTTTCATTTTATTTTCAATTGGCAGTGGCGCTATAAATTTTCCACCCGAAGTTTTAAAAATCTCTTTTAATCTATCAGTGATTTTTAAATACTTATCATTTACCATAATTCCAATGTCACCGGTATGAAACCAGCCTTCTTCATCAATTGACTCTTTTGTAGCCTCGGGATTGTTGTAGTACCCCTTCATCACGTTCGGTCCCTTTGCAAGTATTTCGCCAGTATCAGCAATTTTTACTTCGACACCCGGGATAGTAAACCCAACAGTTCCAACGTAATAATCTTCAAACCGGTTACATGTAATTACCGGCGAGGTTTCAGTTAATCCGTATCCTTCAATAACATTCACACCCGCAGCGGTAAATATACGACCGAGCCTCGGCTGCAACGCCGCCGCCCCGCTTATAATTCCTTTTACTTCTCCGCCCAGAGCCTCCAACCATTTTGAAAAAACAATTTTTCGCGCAGCCCAAAGTCTTAAATTATAGAACAAATTAGTTTTACCTTGAGGATGATAATGATTTGCAAGATTAACAGCCCAACCGAAAATCGCTCTCTTCGGCCATTTCAAATCTCTTCCTTTATCCATTATTTTATCGTATATCTTTTCAAGCAGGCGAGGAACTGTTGTAAAGTAATTAGGTTTTATTTCCTTAAGATTATCCCCAACCTTATCAATGCTCTCAGCATAATAAATAGCTGCGCCAATTTTCATATAATAATAAACTACCGTACGTTCAAAGATATGGCAAATTGGTAGAAAGCTAATCACTCTATGGGTATTGTTGATTGGCATAATTTGGGTAAGTGATATTACATTGCTTAAAATATTGTTATGAGATAACATCACTCCTTTTGGAGTGCCGGTAGTTCCGGAAGTAAAAATGATGGTTGCTAAATCATCAGACTTAACATTATCTCGAATCTTATTAAGTCTCTCTCTAAGCGACTCATCCGCGAGTTCTAAAATTTCTTTCCAGTGTTTTTTACCTTCAAGTTTATCGAGTGTGTAAATATCAATTAGCGAACTAATTTTTGACTTAATTGAATTTATTTTAGAGTATAAATCTTCATTAGCAACAAAAACATATTTTACTCCTGAAAAATTTAAAATATACTCGTATTGAGTAAGACCAATATTCGGATATACAGGTACATCTATACAGCCTGCTTGAAGAATCCCAAGATCAACAAAATTCCATTCAACCCTATTTGTAGAAATTATAGCTAACTTATCGCCGGGATTAACGCCAAGTTTTAGTAAACCTAAACTAAACCTATCGATAATTGATTGAACTTCTTCAGTACTATAGGTAATCCATTTACCATCCTTTTTATCAGAAATACAATCTTTCCTTGGAAAAACCGTAGATTGAAAAGGAATTAAATCGAAAAGTCGCTTTAGATCAGTCATGGCTGCCTCAATTCTAATTGTTTTATAATGGACAAATAAATTTTTCTTTGATTTTAATATAATTCAACCAACAACTTAATGCAAGCGAAATTTCGCTAATAATGAAATTTTGCTATTATTTGCAAAATATTTTATATATTTGAGTCGACTCCCAAAAGGTTCTTTTGTTAAATGTCATTGCGGGCGGAGCGAAGCAATCTTATGAATTTAGCTTAAAATCAAAAGATTGCTTAGTTACTTCGATCCTCGCAATGACTTAAAATACCTTTTTAGAGTGAACTCATATTTTGATTACAGAAAGGACTTATTTGGAAAATAAGAATTACATAAAATTAATTTTAGGACTAAAACTAAAGCAGCTTAGGCAAGAAAAGCAGCTCTCTTTAAATGAACTTGCCGAAAAGTGTTCACTCTCAATTTCTTACATTAACGAAATTGAGAAGGGTAAAAAATATCCCAAAGCCGAAAAGATTGCGCAGCTTGCAATGGCTTTGGGTGTTAATTACGATGATTTAATTTCATTAAAACTCACAAAAAATTTAACGCCCATTGCAGAATTAATTGATTCAAATATCCTTGAGATGCTCCCGCTTGATCATTATGGAATTGACATTAATAAATTTATCTCTTTAATGTCCGGCGCATCTTATCAATTAAGCGCCTTAGTTTCTACCATCATTGATTTAGCGCGAAGCACAGAATTGAGTCAAAATAATTTTAGCCGAACTGCATTGCGCATTTACAAAGAAATTAATGAAAATTATCTTGAAGATATTGAACAGTCCGTTGATAAATTTGCCAATGAATTTAATTTGGACGTTACTCCTCCTCTCCCCTTTTATTCACTGTTTGAAATTCTTGAAAAAAAATATCATTACAAATTGGATGAAATAAGATTTAAAGACTTTAACGAGTTTGAGGAATTACGCGGCGTATTGAAACCGGGGAAGCAGCCCATTTTATTTTTAAATCCTCGACTTTCAAACGCTCAAAAATTATTTATTGTCGGTAAAGAACTTGCATATAATTATTTGGATATAAAAAATCGGAGTTATGTACATTCTAGTATAAAGTTAAACACATTCGATCACCTTCTAAACAATTACATTAGTTCCTACTTTTCCACGGCTTTACTGTTAAATCAATTTTTTATTACAAAAGATATTGATGATTTTTTCGCCAAGGAAAAATGGGATGACGATTTTTTGATCAATGCAATAAATAAATATCAAGCGACGCCGGAAATGTTTCTTCAACGTTTTGCTAATCTTGCCGGCAAGGTTTGGGGATTAAAGAAATATCTTTTCCTTAGATTTAATAATATTACAGAAACAGATCAATATAATCTTACAAAGGAAGTACGATTAAATATCAAACAGAACCCAGGGGGTTACCTAACAAGCGAACATTACTGCCGCCGCTGGATTTCAATTGAATTACTAAAAAAAATAAAAGAAGAATTTAATGGAATAGACAGCCATGGTAAAATGAAAATCGGAATCATCCATTCAAAATTTCATGAAACCAATGATGAGTATCTTTCTTTTTCCGTAGCACAACAAAATATCTTAGATAAAAACATACTTTCAAGCGTTACACTTGGTTTGTATATTGATGACCGACTAAAGCAAAAAATTAACTTCTGGAATGATTCAGATATCCCATATAGAATTGTAAATAATACTTGCGAAATGTGTAATCTATCCAACTGTAATGAGCGTGTTTCTGAACCAATTTCTTTAAGAAGGATTGAGAAATCGTTGAAAATAGAAGATGCAATTAAAAAACTTTAAGAATCCTAATCTGATGTTAACCCTTTAATCGTTCGAAAGCAGCAATGGTTTTTTTTGCTTCTACTGGAATTACTTTCGTCTTTTGAGATTTGTAATCATAATAAACTAATTTTGTAAAAGAATTTGCATGATTGCAATGAAGTAATCTACCGCGCTTAGGATAAGAAATTACTTCACTTTATTTTTAGCACCGCTCAACCATTTATGCAAAAGTCTAAGAGCTGAATCTTGAGTGAATTAATTGCATGATTTTATTAGCCGCTTCGGGAAGTTTAGTGCCGGGTCCAAAAATAGCCGAAGCGCCGTTTGCAAATAAATATTCATAATCCTGCGCGGGAATAACGCCGCCAACGATTACAATAATATCTTCACGATTTAATTTTTTTAGTTCAGCCATAAGTTGCGGCAAAAGTGTTTTATGTCCCGCAGCAAGCGAACTCATACCAACCACATGTACATCATTTTCAACTGCCTGCCGGGCTGTCTCTTCAGCTGTTTGAAATAGCGGACCAACGTCAACGTCAAAACCCATATCGGCATAAGCGGTTGCAACAACCTTGGCGCCTCGGTCGTGTCCATCTTGTCCCATTTTGGCAACTAAAATGCGCGGACGTCTGCCTTCGGCTTCGGCAAATTTATCTGTAAGTTTTCTAACAACATTTACCAAATTATTTTCTTTACCGCCGAACTCGCTGCTATACACACCGGAAATAGTTCTCGTCACTGCTTTATACCTCCCGCTAACTTTTTCAATTGCATCAGAAATTTCTCCCAAAGTTGCTCTTGCCCGCGCAGCATTCACCGTAAGTTCAAGAAGATTGCC
>JAHJTX010000178.1 GCA_018829545.1 Bacteroidota bacterium
CATTTGTTATCTGTTATTTGACATTTGCCATTTGACATTTGCCATCTGACATTTGCCCTTTGACATTTGCCATCTGCCATCTGCCATTTGACATTTGCCATTTGACATTTGCCATTTGACATTTGCCATTTGACATTTGCCCTTTGACATTTGCCATTTGCCCTTTGACATCTGCCCTTTGACATCTGCCATTTGACATTTGCCCTTTGCCATCTGCCATCTGACATTTGCCATCTGACATTTGCCCTTTGACATTTGCCATTTGACATCTGACATTTGACATTTGACATCTGACATTTGCCATTTGCCATCTGCCATCTGCCATTTGACATTTGCCATTTGACATTTGCCATTTGACATTTGACATTTGCCAACTGACATTTGACATTAATTCAAACATTATCAAGTAGCATAAACGGAATGGGTTTTGAGGATTTTACATTTTCGATGCACTTCTCTTTGAAATTGCAGACTTTGTTTAACGGACAGACCCCGCACGCGGGAATATTTGGTTTACAGATTTCTCTTCCAAGCCGAATTAAGTTTGTGTGAAACGAGTGCGCAATATTTTCCGGGAAATTTTCATTGATTTCGTAAAAGGTTTTTTCCGGTGAATTTGTCTTTACGATTCCAATTCTATTCAAGGTTCTGTGAACGTGAGTATCTACCGGGCAAATATTTCTTCCAAGTGAAAACAGAAGAACGCAGCTTGCGGTTTTAATTCCCACACCTTTTATATCTGTTAAACTTGCGAGCACTTCTTCATTTTCGGTGTTGGAATTAATTTTCAATGCTACAGAACCATATTTATCGTTTAGGTATTCAACAGTTCTTTTTATTGCGGCAGATTTTTGTTTTCCAAGTCCGGCTTGCTTTATCAGATTTTCAATTTCTACCCTATCTAAATTGAGAAGTTCATTCCAGTCATTAATGTGTGTTTTCAAATTTTCAAAAGCACGAAACGAATTTTTGTCATTTGTGTTTTGCGAAAGAATTGTTGCAATAAGCATTTCGAGAGGATTAGGCAGTTTTTGGGGTCTTAAAGGAATTCCAAATCGTTTTATTAATAGTGTATTAACACGGCGGATAAGTGTAAGTTGGCTTTTATTCATTGTCTAAGTTTCAGAAGATATTTTATGGATTGTATTGAAGAAAAAGCATGAGGCTTTTTCGAAATTCTTAGTGAACCTTAGCGCCCTTTGTGACTTAGTGGTAATTCTTATACACCATACACCACTTAGTCACAAAGTTCACTTAGAAACACTGAGGAAAACTTACTACCTCACGTTTTAAATAAATCTTAAAGAGCTAGTCCAAAATCAACAAACTGCACGTTCTCAAGTCTTCCATAATCAGCAAATCCATAATTGATTGTGATTTTCAGATTATCCGAAAACGCATAATTAATACCGCCGCCGAATGTTAAACTTGATTCGGTGTTGTTCATGAATAATGCTTTGTAGCCAACTCGTACAAAAAGCATTTCATCGTAAGCAAACTCCAAACCGGAATTTACATATTCGGTATTGTCATTTGGATGAGCGGCATCAACTGCGCCGCTGATCCTAAAGAACCGCTCCTTCAAGAAATCCATAGCGAGTCCGATTCTAAACGTTAACGGCAAATCAAATTCATCTGCGATATAAGAAGCAGGAACGTTATTCGGACCCGTATCAAGATTATCGTTTGGATCATCATTGAATCTTAAGTCTCTTCCGCTTAACTGCATCGTTGTTCCGAAGTTCGAAATAGAAGCGCCAATCATCAAATCATTAAAAGGCGTTTGATACAGTGTTCCTATGTCGAATGCGAATCCTTGCGCGGAAGAATTCCAGATGCTCTCTTTAATATATTTGCCCTGGAAGCCTATTGAGAACCTATCGGTAAGGTTTTTAGCATAGCCAACGCTAATGGCAATAAAATTCGCATCCCAGGTTCTTCCGTCTCCATCAGGATTTTCGTAAGTAGTTACATCATCTTCGGGAACTCCGAGTGATGTAAAGCTGGCAGATACAACGCCAAAATCCTGAAGATTAATTGCGCCGGCTGCAAAATCGTAAGTTGTTTCCGCGAGCCATTCGGCGTGATTGAAAGAGAATTCGGAATTGTTTGTTGTACGCGCAATTCCCGCCGGGTTCCAATAGATAGAATAAATATCAGTACCAACTGCCGTATAAGCGCCGCCCATTGCAATTGCTCTAGCTCCGGCGCCGATCTTCAAGAACTGTCCTGCAGTTGTTCCAACTTTGGATGTACCGCTGAACAGTTGTCCGTAATTTGCCGACACTAATCCGAGTGTCAGAAAAATTGTCATTACGATTATGTTATATTTTTTCATTTATAATTTTCCTCCGTTATAATTATGATAATCGGTTCATAGATTACCATCTATTTTATAACCGCAAATCGTTTAATTACTTCTCCAACACCAGGAGCGTTAACGTGGTAAATATAGACTCCGTAAGCAATCCGCTGTCCTTCGAATGATAACAGATCCCAGGAAGCGATGCTCGACATATCATTCTTTTCAATTTTCTGAACAAGTTCGCCGGTAAGAGTATAAATTCTGATAGAGCATTCAGGCGGCAGATTTCTGAACTGTAATTCTCTGTCACCGCGTTTCTCTGCTGTTCTTCCCGGCTGCTCGGATGCGCCATAGGCAACATAAGGATTCGGCACAACGGATATTTTATCTAAATTAGATTTTGCCGCAGTGGGGTTGAATTTAACCGCCTTAGTTTCCAATTCGTATTTATCCCCGGTTTCGAATGGTTTAGAAGTTCTTACGTGAAAAATATCTCCATTTTTAGGATAGACTCTTGGGAATTTAATTATTGTAGTATCAAGAACAGTTGTTGTATCGTCGATAACAATTTCTTTAATAGCCAGCGAGTCTTTCTTCCATGAAAAATTTACATAATAAGATACCGTTGCACCGGCAGCGCCTGTTGGTCTCAAAAGAAGCGGTTCGCCCCAGTTCCATCTTCCGTTACCTGGAACCTTAGCATTGGATTCATCAATCAAGAGATTGCCCTTCTTTAATTTACCGGAAGCGTCTACTTCAGACATGTTAACTACATTAAAAGGCGCAACGCTAGGTACAAATTTATTTTTTGCATAAGCTAAAATTGTATCTCCAGGATTTGCCCATGTACCATCCGATAAAGTATCTGCGCCAAGCCATCTAAATTCCCAGTCAGCTCTGTACTGAACATGAGGGTTGCCAATATATTTTGAATTAGAAATATCCCACAACACAGAATCCCGAACGTTTGTTACCGTTCCATCACTCCATTCAGATCTGGCTTCATCTAAATCCAGTATGTGATTCTTAACATATATCTTCATTCCGTTGAAGTGAGGGTTTGCATCGGAACTATCTAATTTTGTGCTTTTGTAAACAGGATAATATCTGTATTTAGCGGTAAATATTTCTCCCGCAGGAAGATCGCCGGGAGATTGTCCACGTATTTTACCGAAACCAACATTCACAAAATATTTTGAAGGATCAACTAATACACCGCCCTTTTCAAAAATTTGAACACTATTTGCGTCGATATCTGTTTTTTCTAAGTCGGCGAAGACTGTGTCCTTAGATACGAATTCCTGTGTAATGCCTGTTGAGTCAAGAACGGTGTATGTCTTTGCGTCAGTAAATAGTATGCTGTAAAGTTTATTTTCGACCTTATAATCATCAAGAATAAAAATATTTACTGGACCAGTTGAGTTTCCTTTAATCTGTTTAGGTGTTCCGCCAATTCCGGCTTCGGCGCCCGCTACACCCGCGCTCTTTGACTTTGGAATAACCATTGCGGTATTTGATTCGTATGTCAATACGCTTGTAATAGGATCTTTAAGAATTACGGTTTGGTTTTCCGATGGAGAAATTTCATTAGTGCCCGAATCGAACGCAACTACGGCATAGTAATAAGTCAATCCATTCGTTACTGTGGAATCGATATATTCATGAACTAAACCGGTGTTATCGCCCAAATAATATTTAACCGCTCTGCCGGCATATTCCACTGGGTGGAATCCGCTTAGCGAATCAACTAAATCAAATTGGGCAATTGGTTTGCCGAGAAAAGCATTTCCTCTGCCGTCGGTAATTGTGAACACATCGGCAAAAGTGTAGTCATGACTTCTATAAATTTTATAACCTTGAAAATCTTTTTTACCTGTGAGCGGATCAACAGAATCTTCGGCACGAGTATCCCAATACAGAGTCACTTTACCGTCACCGGCAAATGTTTGAACAATTGGTTTTGCGGGAGGCTGTGCAAATCTGTAATCGGCTTCAAGAATTCTAGTGGAAGTTTCCGCGTTTAGAATTAAATCTTGAATATCGTTTCCGAATAGAATTGCCATCGAGAATCTTTGAGATTCACCGACTTTTAGAGCCAGCGGACCTGTTCCAAAGTTGAACACGTTATCGGCAGCCGTCGATAATAATTCCTGAGCTGTATCAATTGTATCGGAAGATAACCATTCCCACATAAGCGGATCGTTCATAGGAACATTTGGAAGCGAATTGGTGTAAGTGTCGGCGTGAAAACTCGATAGCCCAATTTGATCTGATTCAGAAATATCTCTCATACCAAAATTAGGTTCCGAGCCTGCCCATAAATATCCGGGGAATCTGTCTTTGCTGAGAGGTTCATTTGTGTCGTAAATTCCGTCCCCGTTCAAATCATCAAACCATGCTTGAGATGGTTCTCCGTCTCCTTCTCCAAAATCAGCGCCGGGATAGTTAGGCGAATCCGGACCGATACCGTCAATTCCAATATCGTTTTTATCTGGATCCCAATCGCCGTCTTCATCGCCTTCGAATCTGGGTTTTGGCGCGCCGAATATGGCAGTGTATTTAGCCACATCTGTGATATTTGGCGTAACAAGCGGAAAACTAACACCATCAACAAAATTGCCAGCGCCGTTCGAAGGATCTTCGTCTCTGATACCGTCGTCGTCGTTATCAAATAAGTCTTGAGCGTTGGAAGGTGATTCAAGGAATTTCCATCCGAAATAACCTGCAGCTCTACCGCCGTCACCTTTCATATCTTTGTCCCACGAATAAACCATGTTTCTTGATCTTTGCTGAACGTTCGATAACTGAAGTGAATTCCCGAATGGATCAATAAATCCTGCCATATCATCAGAGTAATCAGATGGTCCTCCCACGTGAGGATCGCCATGCATACCAAAGTAAGCTCTGGTAAGATCCTTTTTGCTAGCATTTGTAATTTGGTAAACTAAAAACATAATGTCTTCTGCAAGCGGATTGTTAAACTGAATTACTCTTACTGCCATATCTAAACCCAATCCCCTTTTAGTTGAGTCGTTTGGGAATGGGTAATAATTAAATTCGGCGTTTGTGTAGTCATCGACAACAAAGAACACTTCTTCGTCGGGTGCCGTTGCTTGATCGCCTAAAAATGCGGGCCAAACATATTTACCTGCTCCGGGGGAATACCAGCTTTCGGGCCAAGAATCGGGTTTGCCGTCTCCGTCTTTATCTCCCACATTTAACCGCGCAATTTCATTCTGCCCAACGGTGGTATCTACATATTCAGATTTTGGCAGCCATCCCCATTTTAATGTTGCGCTCGGATCATAGTCTCCTTGAAATGTTCTAATAAACGAATCAGAAACTATTTGCAGTTTCGTTCCTGTAGCGCCGTCAACTTCTGCGGCGGCTAAAGGACCAAATTCAAATCCATAACCCAAACCTTGCCAAACTAAGTCAGCAATGTTACCGAGCCTTTGGGGGGCACAGATTGACCCATAGTTGAAGAGAATGGTCGTAATTTTATTTCCGCTGATAATGGATTCTTTGATATGCCTAGGATTACCGTTTACCTTAAATAATTTAGGCGAGTACATATCGCCAAATATTCTTTTTGCATCTTCTTCGGATAATTTCTTCAAATTATAATTTCCGTACTCATCCTTTTCTTGAGCGAAGGAAACACCGGAAAAAAGCATTGCTGCAAAAAGAAGATAAATTATATGCTGTTTAATTTTCATAAAAGTTATTCTCCATTAAATTAGAACTAGTTAAATAGTATAGTAAAACCTAAACGAACTTCGCGCGGTCTGTTCACACGGTCGGGACGATCTGTGTAATAACCGTCTATTTCTTCTATACCAAATAACCCGGGATCATCTGCGTTTATTCTTCTTTTTATATCGTTAAATTGATTTGGATTTATTGCTTCATCAACTGTTTTTAATGAACGACCGGTACTTGCATAAACCGAAAGTTCATTTTCTGTATCTAACAGATTTTCAACATGTATAAATATCGAATATTTGAAAGGACCAAATTCAAAAAACTTTTCGAATTTCAGGTTAACATTCCATTGTGCTGGTTGATAGCCGGAATTTTGTTCAAATGTAATTGGAACAAGCTGCGAAGGGAATGCCGGCGTGTAAGGTTTACCCGCTTGTAAATTGGCAATTATACCTATTGCCCAGTTATCCGGTTTGTACAACCCTAGCGTTGCATTTACAACATGAGGTCTGTCAAAACTAAGCGGCACTAAATAAGTTTCTGTCTGCTTACCGGATTCTTCACTGAAAAATAAATCTTCATCCGGTTCGGTTCTGTTTCCTTCGGCAACCATGAATGTATAATCTAAAGTTGCATAAAACATATCGGCAGGTGTTCTTCTTTTTTCGAACCGTAACGTAATTCCTCTAACATTTGAATAGGCGAGGTTTGTAAGCACGCTGAATTTTCTTCCTGATGAGGTATATACATCTTGTGTTTGAATATAATCTCTTACGTCTTTGTAATATCCGGTAAGTTCCATTTTAAAATCATCGCCTAATTGCTGCTGCAAACCTAACTCATATTGTACCGATCTCTGCATATTTACGTTTGCATTACCAAAACTTGGGGAAGAACCCACATTTGCAACAAAGAAATCAGGATTAGAATATAGACTCGATAACGATCCATTTTGATAAAAATGACCGTAAGAAAATCTAATTACACCTCTCTCGGTAATTGGGTAAGACACGCTGATACGAGGCGAAAGATACTGTTGAACCTCAGCTTTTTTAACTCCTCTTGAAATATATCCTGATTTTAGATCGAGAAGATCTGCCGATAAATCCGGATTATAATAAGCTTTCGGATCGAAATACTCGTAACGCAAACCAAGATTTAGAATCAAGCTTTTATCTAATTCTATTTTATCTTGAACGTATATGGCTCCATCAATAGGATATCGTTTATAAGTAGTAATCAATGATCTTTCTGTTTTTGAATCCGGAATTGTTCGGCTGATTACTAAAGTCGTATCATAGAGGAGATCAATATTGTCTATTGCAGTACCATACTGATCTCTAATTTTAACGCTATAATTTTCGTATTGCAAGTTATGAATTCTTGTTTCATATCCAGCTTTCATTTCGTGATTTTTGAACATCTGTGCAACAAGATCACCCTTTGAAGTGAAAGTTGATGTCCTTCTGTTTGTGCGGGTATTAACCGTTCCGCCAGCAACGAATCCTGTGTTAGCAATTCCTAATTGATAGACTTCGGAAGGTAAATATCTTTCATCGTTTCTGTTTTCATACAAATAGTAACGATAATTGTTGAAGCCATATGAGGCTTTTAAAGTATAGAATAACTTCTCATTTACTGTATGTGTAAAATCAAGTGTTTGGATTAAACCGTCGGAGTAATTTGTTCCAACTCCATCAGGGTTAAATTTCCATTGAAAACTATAGTTCTTACTATTGCTTTTGTCATAAACCGCTTCATATTTTATTTTCAATAAACTGCTGATATTATAAATTATATTTCCTTGTATATTGAAGCTGGTTGATGGATTCATTGCAACAACCTTTCCATCGCCTGTTGGCGTTCCGTCACTGTTAGCTGAGTAAGGATTGAAATAATATGGTAAAGTGGAAGTTGCTTTCCTCGCATCTCCAGTTTGAAACGCTTCGCGGCTTAAGTATGAATCTGTTGGGTTGTACAGCCTGATTCCATAATAAGAGCCTTTAAAGTTTTCGTACACGGATGAAAAGAATACTTTTACTTTATTATTTGTTTCTGGGATCGGTCCGCCAAGTGTTGCTTCAAGTCTGCCGCGGTTTAACGGGTCTATGTCATCCATGTTAAAATACAAATCGGTATTATTAGTTAGATAGTCTCCCGAATAACCTCTAAGGCTGAAAGTGATTTTATTACTTCCCTCTTTGGTAACGTAGTTTACAACTCCGCTGAGAGCATTTCCATACTCTGCAGTGAAAGTTCCACTCGAAACAGAAACTTCCTGCACTGCATTCGTAGCGAGTCCAACTGAACTTCTGTTACCGTATGGATCGTTTAGTGAAATGCCGTTTAGAGTGTAAGCTGTTTCGTTCGCATATCCGCCGCGAATGTGGATTTCGCCGTCGTCACCCACAACAATTCCGGCTTGAAGTTTTATTAGGTCTGAGATTTGATCTACAGGCAGTTCATCAATCTGTTCAGATGTAATTGCAAACTGTGGATTGGTTAAATCCTGCCGAATCAACGGATTCCTTTCGCCCTGAACAATCACAGCTTCCATTTCAATTGAACCTAAATTAAGTTCAAAGTTCAATCGAGTTGTAAAGTCGATGCTTACTCTTACATCTATAATTGTTTTTTTCTGAAAACCTACAATTGACGCAGTCACCGAATATATTCCCGGAGGAATATTCAAGATGGTGTAATATCCGTCAATGTCAGCAGCGGCACCTTGTGAAGTTCCGTCAATAAAAACATTTGCAAATGGTAATGGTTCGCCAGTTTCAAGGTCAGTCACTCTTCCGCTTATTTTACCGGTATTTCCGGCAAACAAACTTGAATAAAAAAATGATGACATGATGACGAGGGAAAGTAGTAGTTTTTTTCTCATATTCCCGCCTAAGTATTTTTGATTATTTATTATGTTGGCTAAAATTGACAAGTTACACGTCGCTCTTCTCTAAATGTACTTCTATAAAAATTTCGTGTAAAAATAGTACCCTTATCTGACTTAATCAAACAATAGTTTCATTTGATAGAAATAATTCTCAAAGTGATCTAAATAATTCCGACTTGAATTATTAATTTTGTTCAGCCAAGGTTATAATACATCTATAAAATCATTTGTTGTTCAACTTCGCCTACGGTAACGTTGCTTACTTCTTTTGTTTTCTCCGAGAAGTAAGAATAAATCGCCGGGATAACAAACAATGTTAAGAATGTAGAGAAAATTAATCCGCCGATAACAGCGATACCCATCGACATACGGCTTTCCGATCCGGCGCCGAGCGCGAGAGCAATTGGGAACGTACCGAGTATTGTTGATAAGCTCGTCATAAGAATAGGACGCAAACGTAAACGAGCAGCTTCTTTAACAGCTTCAACTACGCTTAATCCCTGCGCCTTTTTCTGGTTTGCGAATTCAACTATTAATATACCGTTCTTTGTAACCAATCCTATTAACATAATCTGCCCGATCTCGCTGAATATGTTGAGTGTTTGGTTGAACATCCATAACGAGAAAACTGACCCTGCCAATGCAAGAGGAACGGTAAACATAATAATAAAAGGATCGCGGAAACTTTCGAACTGTGCCGCTAATGTTAAGTATATCAAAACGAGCGCGAGCAAAAATGTGAATAAAAGAGACGATGAGCTTTCAACGAAATCTTTCGAGGAACCTTCGAGAGCGGTTGAAAATGTTTCATCCAGAACATCATCTGCAATTTTATCCATTGCCTCTATGCCGTCGCCGATGGTTTTATCGGGAACGAGACTCGCGCTTACGGTTGCGCTTACATACCGGTTGAATCTAAATAGCTGCGGCGGACTGCTTCTTTCATTCAACTTGACAAGGTTATCAAGTTGGATTAATTCACCGCGGATGTTTCTAACATAGAGAGACGCTAAATCTATCGGCTTTTTCCTGTTCTCTTTCAATACCTGTCCGATTACCTGGTACTGCTTTCCGTTAAGCACGTAAAAACCAAAACGCTGACCGGAGTAAGCAAGCTGTAAGGTTTGGGCAATATCAATTGCAGAGACGCCGAGTTCGCGCGCTTTTGTCCGGTTAATCTCAACTACAATTTCGGGCTTGTTGAATTTCAAGTTCACGTCGACGTTTGCGAATGTGGGGTCATCCTGAGCAGCATCTAAAAACGGCGGGATAACCTCACGGAGTTTTTCAATGTTCAGCGCTTGAATTACGTACGAAATCGGCAACCCGCTGCGTCGAGTTGAAATCGATTGGCTTTGCACAACGAAAGACCGCGCATCGTTCAATTGTCGGGTAATGCCGGTGATTTCTTGTGCAATGTCCTGCTGCGACCGTTCGCGTTCGGTTGCGTCTGTTAAGGTCAATCTAACAAAGCCGCTATTGTTGGAACCGCGTCCTCCTGTAAGAGAAATCATCGCGTCTATTTCGGGAATAGAATCGTGTAGTACGTTCGACATGTGGTTTATATACTGGTCCATCATTTCGTATGATGTTCCTTCTGCCATGGTTGAGCGGATTTGAATTTCACCCCGGTCTTCAATTGGCGCAAGTTCGGATGGAATATTTATCCCGATCAAAAAGATCATTACCACCGAAACGAGCATGATCATGAAAGCCAGCCATCTTTTTGCCATAAAATTATCAAGAGTGTTTCGATAACTTGTTTCCAGCCATTTAAAGAAGGGTTCTGTTTTATAATAGAACCAACTGTGTTTTTCGCGCGCTTTTAATATTCTTGTGCTTAACATCGGGGTTAATGTTAAAGCTACAAATGAAGATATTATTACCGATCCAGCAATTACAACGCCGAACTCAACGAATAATCTTCCGGTTATACCCTGCAAAAACATTATAGGAAGAAATACTGAAGCAAGGGCAACAGTTGTTGAAATGACGGCGAAGAATATCTCCGATGTTCCTTTAACTCCCGCTTCAATCGGGTTCATCCCGCTTTCAATTTTTTTATAAATGTTTTCCAGCACAACAATTGCATCGTCGACTACAATGCCTATTGCCAGCACTAGCCCCAGCAGCGTAAGTACGTTTATCGAGAAGCCGGCAAGGTACATAATAAAAAACGAACCGATCAGCGAAACAGGAATTGCGATAATGGGAATCATAGTAGTTCGCCAGTCGCGCAGGAATAAAAAGATGATGAGAATAACCAAACCGAACGCTAGGAAAATAGTCTCTTCAACTTCCGTTATAGAGCGGCGAATATATGTAGTAATATCGAATCCGATTCCCAAACTTACATCTTCGGGTAAATCCTTTTTAATTTGTTCTATTCGTTTGTAAAATTCATCGGCTATGTTAACATGGTTAGCTCCGGGCTGCGGTTCCAGCACAACACCCACCATTGGAATTCCGTCGCGGCGTAAAAGAGTTTTATCATTCTCCGGGTAAAGCTCGGCGTAACCGACATCTTTAAAGCGGACAATAGCTCCCCCCGCCTCTTTGATGATAAGGTCATTGAATTCGTCAACAGTTGTCATCCTTCCCATGGTTCGAACGGTTAACTCCGTATTTCTTCCTTCAATCATACCGGAAGGTAGTTCGATGTTTTCTTTATTAAGCGCGCTGCGTATGTCCATCGGAGTAATTCCGTAAGCGGCAAGTTTTGCCGGATCCATCCAAAGACGCATTGAGTAACGGCGCTCGCCCCAAATTCTTACCTGGCTTACACCCGGTATTGTTTGAAGTCTTTCTTTAAAAATGTTCTGGGCAATGTCTGATAATTCAAGCAGACTTCTTTTATTGCTTTGAACATTCAGGAAAACGATTGGTATTGCGTCTGCATCCGCTTTGGATACCGTAGGAGGATCGCAATCCGGCGGTAAATTTCTTTGCGCGCGGCTTACCCTGTCGCGTACGTCGTTGGCGGCGGCTTCAAGATTGATTGTAACGTCGAACTCAGCGGTGACGGAACTACGTCCGTCGCGGCTTTGTGATGTTAGTGACCGTATACCCGCGATGCCGTTGATCTGTTCTTCGAGCGGTTCGGTTATTTGCGATTCAATTACATCTGCACTAGCGCCGGTATAACTTGTAGATACGCTTATTATCGGCGGGTCGATACTGGGATATTCCCGCACACCCAAATATGTAAAACCGATTATTCCGAACAATACAATTGTAAGTGACATTACAATGGCCAGAACCGGTCTTCTAATACTAACTGATGATAAACTCATAATTTATATCTATGCAAAATTTGGAAAAGTCTTTAATTAATTGAATTCAATTTTACAGGCGCATTGGGGCGTAACTGAATTATACCCGATACTATTAGTGTATCTCCGATGTTTAAACCGGAAACGATTTGTATTTCATCCTCGGTTCGGATTCCTGTTTCAACCGGAACGGGAACAGCTTTACCGTTTTTATAAATAAAGATTTTTTTTCCTTCAATATCAGGTACAATTACATCGGTCGGCACCATAACCGCATTGTTCAACTCTTCGAGTACGATATCAATTTCAATATAAGCGCCGGGTGTAAGTTCACCGCGGTCATTAGGAACAAGTGCGCGAGCCTGAACGGTGCGTGTGTTTTGATCGATCTTCGGTTCTACGGCGTAAATTTTTCCGTTAAATAATTTATCGGTAGAAGATTGTTTTACGAATATTGATTTACCCGCTTTTATCAGGCTGAAATATTTTTGCGGAACGGAGAAATCGACTTTCATAGGATTGATACTTTGCAGTGTTGCGATTTTTGTCTGCGGCGAAATGTAACTTCCCAGGCTTACCGATCTTAATCCGACAACTCCGTTAAACGGTGCTCTAATTTCAGTTTTGTCAATCTGCGCTTGAGTCAATTCAACATCGGCAAAAACGGAATTTAACTCGCTCAACGCCACATCATATTCTTGTTGACTTGTCAATCCTTTTTCAAGGAGCTGTTTGTAACGGAATTCTTTGTCGCGCGCCAATGTTTCGCGCGATTGATTTTTCTTCAACGTTGCCTGAAGTTCGGCGTCGTTTATCTTTATTAATAGATCGTTCTTCTTAACTCGTCTTCCTTCCTCAAATTGTATTTGGGTTATCTTCCCCGATATTTCGCTTTGAATCAAAACCTCTTCGTTGCTAATCAAAGTACCGTTGGAGAATATTATATTCTGCAGCGGTTTAGGTTTTACGATCACGGCGTTTACGGCTACCTATCTTGCCGCCGGATTGCCCGTACCGGTTGAGGAAACTCCTTCGCTGTTGAAATCAATCTTTAACAGAATTATTATTATCACAACTACCGCAACGGCAGACCAAATTAAAATGTTCTTTTTGTTCTTCATATTGAACCTTAGTTAACTTTATTATGATTAAGTTCAAAACCAAAGGTGACAATACACAAAGGGAATTAACTATTGTAATAAATCGGTTTGAAAAATTGTAGGAAAAATGGAGACTATTGGGGGATGGAAAGCGTTCATGTATTTTTATTTGAGAACCGACATGAGCTTTACATACTCGTAATAAATTTCTTTGCGAATTGTTTTTATGTATTGAAAGGCAAGATTAATTTTTACATGTTTACTATGATGACTGATCAATATATAACAAATTAACAAACACGTTTTTAATCGGCAAAAAATCTTTATCCGTAGTTATTAAAATTGAATTTGATAACGAAGCAGTAGCTGCAATCCAGATATCATTATCACTTAATTTAATTGCTGAAAAACCCGACGGATTAAGCGGGTGTTTATTCCGGCAATAAGTATCAATTTCAGAAAATTTTAGAGAAAATTAGGAAATAACAATTGTTATTCTATTAATGAGTCTACTCCAAAAAACAAATAAACCGTTAAAACTGTTAAAAGAATCACAACTGAGTCAAAATTAACCCACGACTTAAGTCGTGGGTTTAACAACAGCTTAGAGAATCGGCGAACCGTTTCTACGGTTTTCAATTCTTTCTCAAAATTGAATTAAAAACCTTTTTGCAGTAGACTCATGGGTATTTATAATGATATAAATCGGGATCGCAATGACATTACACAAAAGAACCTTTTTAGAGTCGACTCATAAATTATAAATTAAAAAGTAGAAAGTAGGAATTACAAATGAACAGATAATAAAAGCTCAGCCACAGGATGCTGGATTCCGACTTCGCTTCGGCGGACAAGGGTGGATACTCGATGCTGGATGCTTAATTCCGCAACGTAAAGACTTGATAGTTGCGAGTAACGGCGGATACAACCATAAATCCAAGCGATGTCAAATGATGAATAAAAATCTAATTCCTACAAACCTTCAATATTTATTGGAGTCTTCTTATCTTTATCCACCTTTTAAAAAATGGATCGTCAATTTCGTAGCCAAGTTCAGTTTTAATTACTAAACCATTTTGAGATAATCGTTTTAAGCCGCTGAATATCGTGCTCGAAGCGCCGGTAAAATATTTTTTAGAAAACTCTGATGAAAGCGGAGTAATTTCGGATAACGACATTCCTATTAGAATTTTCATATCGGTTCTGTTGATACTATTCCAGAGGCGTTCATAATCCTTATCATGGTGCCGGATAATTTCGCTAACAGCCTCCTCAACTGGATTTTCTAAATACCGCGTATTATTCAATAATTCCCAAACATTAAAGGCTAATTGCTGTGAATAATATGGATGCGATTTTGTTATTTCTAATATCTTTAGCGCTAATTCTTCTGATTTAATTTCCAATGATTCTAAACCGGCAGCGAAATATTCCAAGAATTCTTGATGTGGTATTTTATCTAATGGCAGCAAATAGCCGAAATGATAAAACGGAGATTTTTTCTTTTCGAAAATATCTCTCATTAAAGATTCTTGACTTCCTAAAAATACGTAATTAATATTTTGATAATGCTGGATTGTAGCGCGAAGCTTACGATCTAATTGTTTATCAATATTTATTATTTCTTGAAATTCATCAAAAACAACTATTGAGTCCACTCTGAAAAGTCATATTGTTATTAACCCCACGTTTTAACGTGGGGTTAACAAGCTAAAAACAAACTTTCCCAAACGGGTTTTAACCCGTTTGGGGTTTTTCGGAGTGGACTCATAATTCAAATGAAAA
>JAHJTX010000019.1 GCA_018829545.1 Bacteroidota bacterium
GTTAGCCAGTCTTTGTCTGCAATGCAGTCGCTGTCAATAAAAATTAAGTAATTCCCAAAAGCATGATCCATTCCCAAATTTCTTGCTTCGCCGGGACCTTTATGGTCCTGCTTTAAAAATCGGAGATTCAGTTTAGTTTCGGAAACAAACTTACTAACTATAGATTCGGTATTGTCGGTTGAGCCGTCATCAACAATTATTATTTCAAAATCGGAGCGTGGAATTGTTTGCAGAGCCAAAGATATTAATAGTTCGCTAATTTCCTCGGCTCTGTTATATGCAGGTACAATTACTGTGAATAAATATTTATAAGAGGACATAAATTCTTCGAGATGAATTTTTTATGACTTTTCTTTTATGTTATATTCATCCGATCCTTGAAAATGGTGAGTGAAAAGTTCACCCAAAAGACCGACGGCAAAAAACTGCACACCAACAATTATCAATAGTATTCCCAAAAACAGAAGTGGTCTGTCTTTAAGGGGAATGCCCACATACCATTCGTAAGTCAAATACGCGTTGACGGCAATTCCAAGTAGACTTGATACCGCGCCGAGGAATCCAAAAAGATGCATTGGGCGTTTAATATATCTTGTTGTAAATATTACAGTTATTAGATCAATGAAACCCTTGAAAAATCTCGAAATGCCAAATTTAGTTTTTCCATATTTACGCGGATGATGTTTCACCGGAATTTCGGTCACGGAAAAACCCTCCCAATGCGCAAGCACAGGAACGTATCTGTGAAGTTCACCGTAGACACTAACTTTTTTGACCACCTCGGAACGGTAGGCTTTCAATCCACAGTTAAAATCGTGTATTTTAATCCCGCTTATCAATCTGGTTATGTAATTAAAAAATCTCGATGAGAACTTCTTAATAAATGGATCGTGCCGTACTTTTTTCCAGCCGGAAACTAAATCGAATCCTTCGTCAAGTTTTGCAAGCAAATTAGGAATTTCGGCGGGATCATCCTGAAGATCTGCATCCATTGTAATTATCGCATCTCCGGAAGCATTTTTAAAACCTATTTGCAGCGCGGCTGATTTGCCATAATTCTTTTTGAAACTGTAAAACTTAATTCTTTTATCCAGTCTATGGCTTTCTTTAATAATCTTTAATGAAGAATCGCCGCTGCCGTCATCGATGAACAAAATTTCGTAATCGCACGATATTTTCTCGAATTCTTTTTTAATTGCAGCGGTAAGAGGTTTTAATGAATCTTCCTCATTATACAATGGAACTATGATGGACACTTTTCTGAAACTGAAGTTACCTTTGCTATTTATCTGTCCTACTAGAGACTGGGGATCACGCCTTTTTCTATTTCTATAGTAATAACTTTTACGCGGCTTGCCGGATGGCTTGCCTTGATTTTGCGATGGATTGTTTTCTTTTGTCAATTTGTTCGTGTATTAGTTGTAAATATTAGTATTTATGTGAAAAATTAAGTGGAAAGTTAATCTAAACTAAGAGCAAAATCAATTTGGTTGAAATCTAAAACAAAGATATACTACCCACACTGCAGTCAATGTGCGCTCTATATTCATTGTAGAATTACATTTTCTAATATTATTATTGAATTTATTCACTTCACATTTTGTTAATTGGTGTGTAGCTTTAGAAAAAGGAATTTTGAAGATGGGAGCAATTGTATTTTGGACTTTGATTAGAACTGCAATTTTAATTCCCACGTTACTGATCCTTTTTGAGTGGCTGGATTATAAATTTTGGTGGATGATTACCGGAATGGGAGTTTATGTAGTTATAATTCATCCCATGGTAATTCAGTACAAGATTTTTACAGAACAGAATAAAGAGATAATAAATAATACCTTGTGCTCATCATGCAGACATTTTGACGAAACTGCTGTTTTGTGTATGAAACACGACAAGCATCCCACGGTTGAATTTTTGCCGTGCGAAGGAACTCACTGGGAAGTAAAGGAAAAACATTATGAAGCGAGTAAAAAATAAACTAGCTGAGAGAACCGAGCAGAAAGAAACTGTTTATTGCACCGAATGCGATGAAGAACTTACTGATTTCAGTCTTGGCGAAAACGCAACAAAAGAAGATTTGCTGAAAGCTCATTTTGCTAAATGCTGTAAAACCGGGAAGTTCAAAGGTGATGTCTGTTCTAAGTTATTTATCTCAAATGAAGAAAACCAAGAGTTTTTATCGGAAGAAATTTAATTGTTTGTAGCGCGAGCAGCTTGCTCGCTTTACAGACATAGAAAAGGATCAAATTTTTTTTATACTCCACCATTACAAGGAGGTAGTAGTTCTCCAACGTTAATAATTAATTAGAATTTCTTACAAGTCCATCAAGAATTGTTGCAGCTTCAGCGAATCTTGGTCCAGGTCTAAAAAATAGATCAGGGTCAACGTAAAAAACATTGCCCGTAGTAATTGCCTTTAAATTTTCCCATTCTATGTATGCATCGGCAATATTTTCACTTTCTATTGAGTGAATAATAACTTCCGGATTTTTTAGAAGAATAGCCTCTCGGTTATACATTGGATAATTCTGCGGAGAATCGGCAACAATGTTTTCCAACCCGCAGACTGTTAGGAATTCATTTAAAAATGTATTTCTGCCTGCGAGCATTATTGGGTGTAAACTTACGATAAACATAGCCGAGCGTTTCCCTCGCGTGGAATTATTCAATTGGATTTCCTTCAAAATGCCTTCCCATTCATTTACTCTTCTCTCTGCTAAACTATCCATATTAAAAATTTTTGCAATATTTTTATAGGTGTGAATTACACCTTTGAAATTACGCGGATTGGACACGAACACTTTGGAACCAATTTCATTTAATTTATCGAAAGTTTCTTTTGTGTTGCCTTCTACGGTTATTAAGATTAGGTCGGGCTTAATTACAAGCAACTTTTCATAATCAATTGAAATCATGTCGCCGATTTTGGGGATGCTTTTCGAAGCTTCGGGATAATTACAATACAATGTATTGCCAATTAATTTATCATCCAGACCAAGATCGAAAATCATCTCAGTTAAATTTGGCGCTAAGGTTACTAAACTATTTGGGATAGAATCAAATAAAACCTTTGTGCCAAGATCATCTTCAACCATGAAAGAATAATTAACCGGCGGAGATTTTTTTACTTCAGTGCATCCGTTTGTGAAAACAGAAACTGTTAAGCCAATTAATATGAGTAATCTAAAATTCATGAATATCATCGCAAAAAATTTGAAAATCAAAATAACACTCAACTGTTAAAGAAACAATTCTGGAGTAATTTGAGAGCATAAATTGCCAATCGAAATTAATTCCCTTAATTTTGATTTAATTATTCCACTGCGAAATATTTTCGCATTTGTACAAATTTTTCATAGCAACTCAATTCTTCTAGTAGAAATTTTATTCAAATATAGATTAAATGCTGGCATGTTTGTTGCGTTTTAATGCATTAACACCATGTTCATATTTGTACTTAAATAAAAATTGAAACTAAAAGAGAGAGATTTGATATGATGAATAAAAAGCTACTTTCGATAATATTTTTATTCTCCTTAATTATTTCGTTCTCGGATGTGTTTGCTGTGGGAGCGTTATTTTCGCGTCCCCGCTTTAGTGATGTTGATTATCAAAAGATGTGGATTAAAAGCGTAAACACGACAATTGACATTCAAGAGCAGATTGCAGTAACTCACCTCGATCAGATATTTTTTAACGAACTTAATGCTTCCGTAGAAGCCGTTTTTATTTTTCCTTTGCCCGAAAATGCAACAATCACAGAATTGGTTTACTGGGTTAACGGACAAAGATTTATTGCCGATATTCGCGAGAGACAAGCTGCGGTGAACGACTACAACGAAAAGCTGCGCCAGTGGCTTGACCCCGCTCTCCTTGAATATCTCGGCGATAATTTATTCCGATTAAAAATTGTTCCAATTGATGCCCTTACGGACGTGCGAACCGAGATTACGTACATCGAACCGTTAAAATACGATTTCGGAAAAGTAAAATATAAATTCCAATTAAATACTCTCGGGCTGTCTTCAAAACCGTTGAACATTGTTACTGTTAATTTAAATGCTAAAACTAACGTTGGTTACGAATCCTTTGAATCTCCTTCACATGGTTCATCACCGGCTTTGCAAATCAATCAAATATCCGACAAAAATTACACTCTTTTTTACGGTGACGAAAATTTTTATCCCGACAAAGATTTAGAAGTTGAATTTAAAACTCTTCGCAGCGAAGTCGATTTTAATATCATTACGTACAAGCCATCTCCGGAAGATTCTATTGGAACTGACAGCTACTATGCGCTTTGGGTAACTCCGCCGGATATGGTAAACACAACCGAAGTAATTCCCCAAAGTATTGTTTTCACAGTTGATGTTTCCTCCAGCATGGAAGGAAAAAGAATCGAGCAGGTAAAATCCGCATTGAACTATTTCTTGGATTTACTAAATCCGGGCGACAATTTTAATATCGTAACGTTTAGTACTTTCGTTGAAAAATACAAACCGGATTTGATTGCTGCAGACGCTGCTTCAATTTCAAATGCGCGCAATTATGTTAGTCAACTGTTTGCGCTTGGTTTAACTAATATTGATGATGCTTTGAAGACTTCGCTTCAGCAGTCGTTCGGAGAGCAAACCCACAACAATATTGTGTTTCTTACCGATGGCGATCCTACCTGGGGCGTAACCAATCATGATTCAATAATTGCGAATTCCAAAAAGTATAACACTAATGATATAAGAATATTTTCATTTGGTGTTGGAGAGAAAATCAGCAAAACTCTGCTGGATAAAATCTCAAAAGAAAATCACGGATACGCTACTTTTATTTCTGCCGATGACAGCATTGCAACTGTTGTCAATGATCATTTTAGAAGAATATCTAAACCGGTGCTTACTGATTTAAGTATTACGATAGATGGTTTAACGACCTGGGACGTATATCCGAAGAAAATATACGACTTGTTTTGGGGAAGCCAACTTCTGTATATCGGGAAGTATGATGGAACGGGATCATTCAATGTCTCTCTTAAAGGAAAAGTCCGCGGCGGCGATTTTGACTTAAACCGAGAAATATTTTTCCCAGATACAACTGGCGGTCACAAATTCGTTCCAAGACTATGGGCAAAGGAAAAAATTAATCACATTCTTGAATTGATTGAAATTTACGGCGAGACAGATGAGTTAAAAAATCAGGTAATCGAACTAAGTTTGATGTATCAAATACTTACTCCTTATACTGCATTCTATTCTGATCCGGCTGTAACCATTGTCAAGGATGAAAAATTCTCGCCGGATAAATTTGAACTGCTGCAGAATTATCCAAATCCGTTTAATCCGAGCACAATAATTAAATACAACATTCCTGCCGGAATGACTTCCTCAGTTGTTAAGCTTTGCATTTACAATCTTGCAGGAGAATTAATAAAAGTTCTTGTAAACGGGGAACATTCTACCGGACTTTACTCGGTAATCTGGAACGGCACAAATAGTCAAGGATTAAGCGCTCCAAGCGGCGTTTACTTTTACACTTTGGAAAGCGGAAATTATAGAATCACAAAGAAAATGATTTTAGTACGATAATGAATTATTAGGAGGACAAATGAAAAGAGTATTACTCTTCTGTTTTATGTTGATGTTTATCACCCGTGTTTCGGCGCAGTACAAAAATGAATTTGATCTTGATTTGAATAAGCTGAAAAAATCCGGAAGTACATCAGAAATAACATCACGACAATACGTTGAATTCAAAAACGAATTGACGGAAGCTACGCTTATCACGGGAGGTTATTTTACGCTCGGTACGAATAAGGGTTTGTCTGCTAGCGATCTGGATAATAATGCAGCGCTAGGTTTTGGGCATCCATACGCAATGACTTCGTATCCCCTCATTCAGATTGACGGCAATTATTATAAACTGGAAGAGTTGGCGCTTTCTCGTGATGCAGTAAATCCAATTAATAATAATGATACGCTGATTATTGATGCATCGCTAGGTGTCGTGAGTGCCAGCATTAAAATCTTCAACTCGGGCAGCGAATCTATATATACACTGCTCTTGGAAATTGAGAATAATGATTCTGCTGCACACGATATTGGCGCAGCAATAATTTATGATGCGGGATTTAACAAATGGGGCGATGCATTCATTCAATATGACAATGTTTTCCCGAAAAGCGAAATGCTGATCGCCAATCCGGATTTAACGCCGCTGCAACTTTGGGAAAAAAGAGAAGGCGCTAAAGGAATGGGTTTGAAACTATCATTCGGAGAAAACAAACCGGAAGAACTCTACTGCTTAAATTGGAATAAGTCCAAAGATTTTTCAGAAAGTAAAAACCTAAATATTAGGGATCTGCTCTATGATTTGGTGTTGAATACTTATTGGAGCGAAAAGCAATTAGCGTCCGGCGAAAAATATACTTTCGAGATGAACTTTGATTTAGTTAATCCTGATTTCTCATCGCCGCTCTTTACGAGATGGGATTTACCGCAGTTTCTATCTTTGGAGAACAATGTAATTTTTCCCGAAAATATTTCATCGCATCTGGAAATAGCGAATACAACCGGTCAAAATATTAGTGGCGTATCATCCAATTTTATTTATCCATCAAACTTTCGCCATTCTTCTTCGGCAGGGAATTTTTCAATTGCTCCAAATTCAACAAGATATTCTTTTGTTGAACTTGCGACCGACATAGTATATGAAGATGCCGTTTTTGAAGTGACTGCCGTGTTAGAAGCCGCGGGAGCAAAACTTGATGAAATTACTAAATATATATTTGTGCCCGCCACGCCCATTTCGGATACTGGTTTGGTGGTGAATATAGATAGTCTGAATATTGAGAGGTATCCAAAAGTTGATTTTGTTTTTGAGGTTAAAAAAGAGGACACAGATTATTTGATTTCGAACATAGCAAAGCACAATGTGTTCCTTTACGAAAACTCAACTAGAATTACAGATTTTAGTTTTGGAAAAGACACAACAGGCGGAGTTGATGACGTTGATATTGTTTTTGTGCTTGATGTTACCGGCAGTATGTCGAATGAAATTAATGCGGTTAAAAATAATCTAATTGAGTTCACAGACAGTTTGAGTTATCAGGGAATTGATTTCAGATTGGGTATGGTAACATTTCTTGACGTAATAGAGAATGTTTACGATTTTACCAGAGATGTGCAATCTTTCCAGACAATCATTAGCCAGCAGTATGCTCATGGGGGAGCCGATACTCCTGAAAATTCCCTCGATGCTCTGGACAAGGCTTCACAATTCGAATACCGCCCAGATGCGAAGAAAATTATAATATGGATTACGGATGCAAACTATCATGAAAAAAACACACATACTCAGTTGGATAAACAGACTGTAATTAATTCTATGCTGTCAAAAGAAATATTGGTTCACGTTATTGGGAGTACAGTTTATAAGTCAGCATACTACGATCCATTTACTATCGCAACTGGGGGAAGCTTTTATAATATTGATGGCAACTTCCGCGATATTCTGCTGGAGATTTCGCGGTTTGAGGTTTCTAACAAATACCTGATCTCATATAGTTCTCAATACCCAAATACTCAATCGAATATTATTAAACTTGATATCCGCTACGCAGGATTGGGCGGTACGGCTGTCGCAGAATATTTCAGAACGCCGTTAGCCGCAACGACAAACAAACTGTCATTTTTCCCAAATCCATTCAATCCGGAAATCACTTTTAGAGTCAACAAGCAAAATTACACCGATGGCTACTTACGGATATTCAATATACTCGGTGAACTAGTGAAAGAATTCAGCATAGATAAAAACAGTGTTAACACGATTACTTGGAATGCAACTAATGACGCGGGACAGATTGTAGGTTCCGGATTTTACCTGGCTCAAATATATCTCACAGGCGGAAGTGATCATTATTCCGAAACAGCCAAAATTATTTACTTAAAGTAAGAGGGGGGAATCGTGTTACGAGCAAAATTATTAGCAGTATTTCTTTTTATCGCAGCGGGGACAATTTTCTCCAATGGCTTGATGATGCCAACAAACTTAGACTATCCAAAAGATTTTTTGAAGAATACAGTTACAAAAGTCGACGTGAATATTTTTGGCTTAATTGCGGAAACAATTGTATATCAAGAGTTCGTGAATGAGTGGGACGATTCAACGGATGTTGTTTATTCGTTTCCGCTTCCGCCCGAGGCGCGCGCTACACTGTTTAATTATCAATTTAAAGGACAGTGGTATACTGCGGTACTCAAAATAACTGAGCAGGCAACAAATCCCGGAACAGGGGAAGGGGGGATTGCCGCTTATGTTAATTCTTACATCGGACGGAATGGAATTAAAGTTCATCTTAAAGGAGTTCAACGCCGAGCCGTTCAAAAAGTTGAGTTAAGATATATCAGTATTCTGGATTATCACAAAGGAATCAACACATATAAATTTCCGCTAAATACGGAAGACTTTGTGAAATATCCGCTCGATCATCTTGAATTTAATTTTAATGTCACCTCTAATTCCGAAATTCTGAGTCATGGTCTAATTTCTCACGATGGTTATAATGTTATCAGTTCGTTCGAGAAATCAATTACTGCAGAATTCATTGCATCCAAATCCTATTTGAACAAAGATCTTGAGTTTTTCTTTGAGACCAAACACCAGCAGTTAGGGGTTGATTTTTATTCCGTTGCCGGTGATTCCGCTGATGGTCATTTTGCGCTTTTTGTTCGACCCCAGAAAAGCGCTTTGCAGGAAGAAGTATTCCCAAGGCAGGTAATTTTTCTTTTATCAAATTCTGGCAGCATGTTCGGCAATAAATTGAATCAAAGTATTAATGCCATAAAATATTCTTTGGATCAACTAACGAGCATCGACAAGTTCAACATCGTTGTTTTTAATTCATCGGTTAAGTTATGGCAGAGCGCGCCCGTTTACGCTGATTCTGCCAATATACAAGCGGCAAAGACCCATTTATCAACAATAAACATTAATTCTGGGAATGCATTGCAAACTGCTCTTAATCAGTGTCTTACACAAATAAAAGATGATTCGTTTAGCAATTCAATTCTTCTATTTACAGATGGTAGAGCAGCCCTGAATCCAAGGGATATTGAAAGTATAAACACATTCAATACGGGAATATTTCCAATCGGGATTGGAGCTGATCTGGACAGAGCCAAGTTGGAAATGACTGCGAGTCTTAATTACGGTTTTGTAACATACGTAGATTATGACGAAAACATCGGCGAGAAAATGAAACGGGTGTTTGATCAAATCAATTCTCCGTTAATGAAACAGATTGCAATGGAATATGGACGCGCGGATTTAACGAACCTAATCCCTTCAAAAACTCCGTCCATTTATGCGGGCTCTATGTTTTATCTTGTCGGTAGATATAAAAATCCCGGGTTATCTTCACTCGCAATTGCCGGAATGTCAAATTCGGGGATGAAAGCGTATAGTTTTCAACTAAACTTCAACAGCAATATAGGGCAGTACAAATTTGTTGAATCAATTTGGGCTAAAATGAAAATAGACGCTCTTGAGTGGGAAGTTGAAATCTACGGTGAAAGTCCGGAATTAAAAGCTGAACTTATTGCGCTCAGTTTGAAATATAACATCCGCTGCCGATACACCGCATACATAGCTGATTACGAGGAAGATGTTATCGGAACGGCTACAGAAGAAAGGGATTTGGTTGCAGCAGACTACTCATATTTATTCAGCAATTACCCAAATCCATTTAATCCATCCACAACTTTTAGGATTTTCATTAATGAGTCGGATTTTGGCAAAACAAAACTCTTAAGAATATTCAACATACTCGGGCAGTTGATTGCTATAATCGATATAAGCCACTTAAAATCTGGCTGGCACGATATTCAATTCAATGGAAAAGATTTATACGGCAATTCACTTACAAGTGGAATTTACTTTACTCAATTAATTATCGGCAGCAAAGTTGCTAACACGCTGAGGATTAATTTGATAAAATAATATCAAGCGGCAGCCAATCATTAAAGCCGGTATTTATGCCGGCTTTTTTTTCATAAAAACTTGTCTTTTATAAATCCCGCCATCTGATTATATTTGCACCGCATCCTTAGCTCAGTTGGTAGAGCATCTGACTCTTAATCAGCAGGTCGCCGGTTCGAATCCGGCAGGGTGTACTAAAAAAGCTCGATTTTGTAATGAAATCGGGGGTTTTTTGTTTTAAAGCCTTCCGCGAATCCCGATGACTTTTGCGTTTTTGTGTATGGAGTGAGTCCTAACAAGACCAATTCTTGTAATATCATTTGAAGGAAAGTTCGAGGAAACCGAGCCTCCGGTGAAACCTTCTAATGAGTTTACTATTTGATTTTTATTTGTCATTCGGCTTTGAACTTTTTTTACATTCAATTTAATATTTTTTCTTGAATTCACAATCACCCTATTTTGATAAACTGCTCCGGTGTTACCCGGAGCAATGATCATGAAGCGAATAACTGATCTTGCTTCCTCTTTTTATTGGTAAAAAAAATATTTTGCCAGCTAAACGACAAAAAGCGTGGCATTTCTAGGAGTGTATGTTATGATTTATTGATGGTGTTAGTAAACACATACCTGATTCATTTTATGAACCTTTTCTCTGTCCGTTCACCACAGCAGCCTTATCCCGACTTGCCGGGACAGCGCAGAGCGGTTTGGTAACTCCGCCTGTACGGCGTTACCGATACTTCGTCCTGATTAGCGCTTTTCAGGATTGTATCATCTTTATTACAGCTTGTCAAAGAACTTTTCTTTAACTTCACGGCACAAACAAAGACACAAAAACCACGAAGTACGTAACATCAGTTATAAATATTCCTTGCTGTCGTTAAAACTAAATGTTGGCTAAATCGTCTATTTGCGTGAATCTTATTTTATTTGCGATATTTTTTTTACTTTGTGATTATGCTTAAAATTTTCTTCCAAAATATTTATGGCAAATTGAAAAAAGTTGATGTCGAATTGGCTTTCTGGGTATCGGCATTTGCTTATTTGATTTACATCGATCCTTTTTCGGAGGGACACTTAACGCTATGCGGTTTTAAGCTGCTGGGTTTTGAAAGCTGCCCCGGCTGCGGACTCGGCAAGTCAATTTCATTTTTATTTCATGGCGATTTTTCCTCGTCAATAAAATCACATCCTCTTGGAATTTTCGGTTTAGTTGTTATCTCATATCGAATTACAAAACTGATTTATAAAAATTACATCAATCCCATTAAATCATTGGAGGTTTACAATGGCTAAAATCTTACACTTATTACCCGAATTAATTGGCGAAGAACAAGCGTTTGTTGCCGGTTTGTTAAAAAACATGGACGATGAAGCTGCACAACAGTTTGCAAATATTTACAGAGTACGAAGAAAAGATCCACAGACAATTTTATTGTTAACCCTTGTAGGCTTTTTAGGATTTGCGGGCATTCAAAGATTTTTTACCGATCAAATTGGGATGGGAATTCTTTATCTGCTCACTTGCGGAATTTGCTTCATCGGCACAATCGTAGATTTAGTTAATTATAAGCGAATTGCATTCGAGTATAATCAAATTCATGCGCAGCAAATCGTTGCGATTCTTAATTCGAATTAATTGTTGATTTACTCTTTGCGTCTCTGCGTGAAAAAAAGGGGAAGGGTTTCATGCAAACCTGCCTGCGCAGGCAGGGTCACAAAGAGAGCATTTTTTTCGGGTTTGGATAGCAGAGCCTAAGCCCTTATGCAACAACACAGCAATCACTGATGATTCATTCGAAATGCCAAAAGAAAAATCATTTGAATCTGATTCTCAAAGAGAAAGTTTATGATTCTTTTTTTTTGATACGAATACATGTATTTATTTTCTTAAAGGACTTTATCCGAAGTTGGTCAAGAAAATACAGAAATGCGATCCATCGCAAATTAAAATTCCATCCATTGTTAAATCGGAATTGATGCTTCGAAATAGTCCCTTTTGACGATGCCGCTGCGGAAAGATATGCGCATATAAGAGCCGGATTGGAATTGAGCGGGAATATCATCGGTCCAAATGATTTGATTATTGCGTCAACCGTCCTCTCACGAGATGGAAAGTTAATTACAAACAATATCAAAGAGTTTAAGCGAATTCCAAATCTTACAATAGAAAACTGGATTAGTTAGGCAAAAGTCACCGCAACAAAATCATCTTTTTCGTCTGCGAAAAATTGCCGGCGGATAATTTATAAAAATATACTCCCGAGGATAATCCTTCGGCGTTGAAGTCCACTGAATAATTGCCCGGCTTGTATTCTCCGTTTACGAGTGTGTGGATTTCTCTGCCGAGTATGTCATAGACTTGCAGCTTGATGAACTTGGAACTTGGAACTTGAAACTTTATAACTGTATGCGGATTAAAAGGATTCGGGTAATTTTGCGAAAGTGAAAATTTCTGCGGTATACCATCGGTTTCTTCCGCACTTAAAATAGGCGTTAAATACAGCAATGCTTGATAAAACGGACTGTAAATAGAGTTCCCGTACCAAAAACCATTTGCGCTTTCAAGCGAAAGCGGATCAAAAGCCATGAAGACTATTCTTGAATCTTTATATTCCACGTAATGCCCGATAATATGCTCAACTCCGCTCTTTGAAAGACCTTTCATAAACGGTTCGCCTTTGTGAAGATTGTATCCGTCCAGCCAATTAGGCTCTCCAGTCACATTATTCGGATAATAAAACAAAGTGTCAACATTATTCAATTTCATGTCGTCGAACAATTCATTTCCTATTAAAGATGACTCGATTGGAAAGACAATCGAAGGTAAACTCAAATCCTCATTCACTTCATAATTGATATCATTAAAGTGATCTGTTATTCCAAGGACATCGTAAAAGAATGAGCCGCTCGTAAAAGTAGTGTCAACCCATCCTGTTTTTGCTCCTATGAATTCATCTCCGATTAAAACGAGCGCTTTTTCGCCATCACTTAGCCAGCCTTTAAGGTAATCATGATTTATGTAGCTTTTGCCTCCAAAGATGTTGATCACTCTATTATAGTGATTTAATAATTCTGAAGTTACATGGTCACTAATCCAAAAATCATATTCGCCGTTAATGCTCCAATCACTTGCCAAGCCTTGAAAATAATATGGAAAAAGTTGTCTTACTCTCGCTTCAGAAAAACCATTCCAAACAACTAAGTCGTAAACTCCCTCGCGCGGCTTAAAGACTGTGTAAGTATATCCGCTCCAGTCTATATATCGAGATGGACCGGTGGGACTTACTCTGTAATATATTCTAATAGAATAACTTACTCGTGTGCCTGAAGGAAAGCCGGGAATAGTCCCTGAATATTTGTCCTCGGAAATGTTTTCCATTCTAATCTCTTGTGTTCCGGCAATGGTTTCTACAAGAAGATTCACTGAATCAATCAGACTATGACTTGGATCGTAGTAATAAACAATTGCTTGAACTTCCCTTGGGTCTTCTGATAGCGTTGTTTGCAATTCTGTTATGGCATCAACCCTTGGATATCCTCCGCCAGTGAATCTAACCGCGAGCGCCATATCGAATGTATATGTACGGGTCCACCAACCCGGCGAAGTTGAATCATCTCTTCCGTATTCATAGTATTTCCAGCTAGGAACTTCGGCGGTGCCAGATGAATATACTCCAAGTCTGTCTTCTCGGTTTCCTGTTCCTTCGTGTTTTAATACAACGCCAATTACAGAGCCATGCAAAACATCTGGTTCGTAACCCACCGAACTCATATCTACCCATTGATATAAACCGGATCCATTCTGCAGTTCAGGAATAATAGAGACTCCATTCATGTTGTCGCTCCATAAATCATAATCTTCATGCATCCAAGGCATTGTTGGATAAACACCGTTCGTGCTGTCAATCCATCCTCCGGTTGCATTTTCACCAAAATAATCCGAATTATTATAACCATCTCCCTCAGATGGATAATAACCCAAATATTTATTCTCTCTCAATGCTCTTATTTGGTTCATCGTCCAGTTGGATTTTATTAGCCTGATAGAAACTTTGGAACCATTTGCCGCAGCGGATTCATCTGCTATAGAAAAACCGGCAGATTTAATTATCATGTCGGCAGGAGCTTCAAAAAAAGTGATGATTACGTCCTGATCAAAAAAAACGAAGTTAGTGCTAAAGTTAGTATCAAAATA
>JAHJTX010000179.1 GCA_018829545.1 Bacteroidota bacterium
CATTTGTCTATTCGGCGAATGCTGACCCGGTTTTGATACAGGAGATACAAAATATTTTACTGAATATGCACAACACCGGAAACGGTAAAAAAATTTTAGATAATATTCTTATCGATAAATTTATACTTGGTAATGAAAAAATTTACGAGGGCTATAATTAATTGATGCGGGATTTTAAATTACCCCTTTTTTGGAAGTTTGTGATTGCTATAATTGCCATCGTTACTGTATTCGGCAGTATAAACGCCTATTTAATCTGGACAGATGTTCAGCACGCCCTCGAAAAAGAATCCGAAAAGCGCGCACTTCATTTTGCCAGGAATTTATCCGCTCAATTAGTAAATCCAATTTTAACGGAAGATTATTTCTCGGCTCAGCGTATCTTGGATCATTTTTTAGAAACAGATACCTCATTAATTTACGCTTTCATCTTACGAGAGAACGAGGTTCTGCTTCATACTTTTCAAGATGGTTTTCCTAAATCTCTCTCAAAAATTCCATTTGATTCCACGAATGAACTTTCTGTTACCTTAGTGAAAAATGCTTCAAACCCTAATGCGATTATCAGAGATCTCGGAATTCCAATATTAAATCGTAGTCTCGGAATTCTAAGAATCGGCATTTCGGAGGAATCAATATTTTATGATGTTCAAAAAACTGTTTTTCGATTTTGGCAGATGGTTGCACTCTTTCTGTTTTTAGGACTGCTTGGAGCCTTCTTTTTTGCTTATTTTATAACTAAGCCCATTTCTGCTATTCAAGCCGCCGCGGATGCATTGGATTTAAGATCTCTCAAGTACGCAAGTAATTATAGTATTACAATTAGAACAAAAACCTTGAATCTGTTCAAACCGCCGTTCAGAGCAAAAGACGAAATTGATATGCTGACCGATAAGTTTAACGATATGATTACTCGTTTAAATAAAACTTATTTGGAACTTGAAGCTGCGCAGAAAAATTTAATTGATTCGGAAAAATTGGCAACCCTTGGCACAATTGCTTCGGGAATTGCGCACGAGATAAACAATCCGATCAGCGGATTGCTGAATGCGATTCGACGAATTATGGATAAGCCTGAACAGGTTGAACAGAATAAAAAATATTTCAGGATGATGAAAGATGCGGCGACCAGAATCGAGAAAGTTGTAAAGGAATTACTCTCACTTTCCAGAAAACAAGAATTGGTAATTCACGAGTTCGACATTGTAGAAAGTATAAATAATGTGCATTTATTGCTAAACCATAAAATTAATTCTTCCAAAATATCCTTTGAAACTGGAGTGGGCGAAGAAGCGCGTATCTTTTATGCCAGCAGGCAACATATTGAACAAGTAATTATCAATTTAGTTTTAAACTCAATTGACGTATTGAATGAATCCCAGAAATCCACTCGCCGTATAATTATTAAAACACACCTTGATGGCAATTATACTTTGTTAACCGTTGAAGATAACGGTTCTGGCATCGAGAAGGAAAATTTGGATAAAATATTTGAACCGTTTTACACAAATAAACCAACCGGAAAAGGAACTGGCTTGGGTTTGGCGGTAACTTCAAAAATTATATCTTCGCATAATGGAAAAATTGATGTCGAATCTACATACGGGCAGGGAACAATTTTTATTATAAAATTACCAGCTAAACCAGTATGAAATGCAGAAAGTTAAAAATTTGTTTAGTTGACGACGAAGAACTAATCCGTGTAACAATTTCCGATGATTTACGCGAATTGAATTTCGACGTTGAATATTTTGACAATGCCGAACCTGCATTAGGATTCATTAAACAAACCCCCATCGATGTACTTGTGACAGATATTAAAATGCCCGGAATGAGTGGACTCGAACTAATGAAGCGCGTTAAAACGTTTCAACCTAATGTTTTTATAATATTAATGACAGCTTTTGCTTCTGTTAAATCCGCCGTGGATGCAATAAAAACCGGAGCTTACGATTACATTGCAAAACCATTTGAAACCGAAGAACTGCTTACGATACTTGAGCGCATTTGTGAAATTAAAAATCTCCACGGCTACAACACCGAATTCCAGCGCCATTTCAAAAATGTTTTTAGTTTGGATTCATATTGGGGAAAGTCGCCTCATGTTCAACAAGTACGCAATTCAATTCAAATTGTTGGCAACAGTTTTTCAACAGTATTAATTGCTGGCGAAACAGGAACCGGCAAAGAACTCGTGGCAAACATTTTGCACTATAACAGCTCTCGTGCACATAAGCCTTTAATAAAAGTTAGCTGTGCTATTTTAGCAAAAGAGGTTTTTGAAAGTGAACTTTTCGGGCACGAAAAAGGCGCTTTTACTGGCGCGGATAAAAAAAGGATAGGAAGATTCGAAGACGCTGATGGTGGAACAATATTCCTGGATGATATCGATGACGTTCCTCTCGAGATGCAAGTTAAATTACTCCGTGTTTTGCAGGAAGGTGAAATTGAACGCGTTGGCAGCAGTAAACCAATTAAAATTGATGTGCGAGTTATTGCTTCCACTAAAGCGGACTTAAAAGAGCTTATTAAAAAGGGT
Source organism: Bacteroidota bacterium (assembly GCA_018829545.1). Taxonomy (GTDB): domain Bacteria; phylum Bacteroidota; class Ignavibacteria; order Ignavibacteriales; family Melioribacteraceae; genus JAHJTX01. The sequence continues at coordinate 2,540 of JAHJTX010000179.1, forward strand.
GAATTTAGGGAAGACCTTTATTACCGTTTGAATGTTTTTCCAATTCAACTTCCCGCACTGAGAAACAGACCTGAAGATATCGAAATTCTACTCCACGGATTTTTGGTAGATTATTATAACGGTAAAGAATATACAATAGATGATGATGTGATTAGAGTTCTCAAAGATTATTCATGGCATGGAAATACCCGGGAATTAAAAAACTTCAGCGAAAGAATTTCTTTAATTGCCCCCGATGGCATTATAACCATGCAGCACATACCACAAGAAATTTATTATCAGCATAACATTCCTCTTATCCACAATCAAATAAACAAATCTTTAAATGATATTGTTAGTCAAGTGGAAAGGGAACTTATAATTGCAGCGCTCACTGAATGCTGCGGCAGTAAAAATAAAGCTGCAGAAAAATTAGGTGTTCCACTTACAACACTTCGTTCAAAATTGGAGCGCTACAACATTCGGTAATTACGAATTTTCGCATATAATACGAACTCTCGTAAAAATTATTCCACCACGTAGATTTCCCATCAATATATAATGTAGTTTATAACCTAAAAACAAAGTATTTCCCAGTGAAAGATATTGGCACCTTAGTTGATAATACTTGTGGACATCAAATTATTGAGGAACAAATGGGAAATATTGGAGCACCGGAAATAATACTAATTGTTCTCGCCGTACTTTTACTTTTCGGCGCGAAGAGATTACCTGAATTAGCAAAGGGAATTGGTAAAGGTATTAAAGATTTTAAAAAAGAGATCAATTCGGTAACAGATAGTATTTCAACAAATAATCCTAATAAACAAAACAATCAATAACTCAAGGAAATCACAATGAAAAAACTACTTATTTTTATTCTTTTTGTATTAACTGTATCAGCAGCTTTCGGGCAGGATGAAGATTCGGGAAAAATCTCCGGTTACATATTCGGCGACTACTATTATTTTATAGAAAATAATAATCCAAAGCTTAAAGATATGAATGGCTTTCAGCTAAGACGTGTTTATTTAACTTATGATCATTCATATGACAAAGAATTTTCAATGAGATTACGACTTGAAATGAATACCCCTGATGGATTTAGTAATAATGCGGGAACAAGTATTCCTTTTATTAAAGATGCATATTTAAAATACAAGACTGGAAAAACACAATTTATTTTGGGTATTTCTCCAACCCCAACCTGGGAAGTTGTAGAAAAAATCTGGGGCTATCGTTCAGTTGAAAAAACTCCTTTAGATCTTCAGAAGTTTGGAAGTTCAAGAGATTTTGGGCTTGCTGTAAAAGGAGAGCTGGGTGAAAATGGGATAATTAAATACCACGCAATGTTAGCTAACGGTAATAGCAACAAATCCGAATTTAATTCCGGTAAAAAAGTGTTGCTCTCTGTTGGAGTCTATCCAATAAAAAATATCATTTTTGAAGTCTACGGGGACTATAACAGACTAGGTGTTGATAAAGATATATACACTCTACAAGGATTTGCTGCTTATAAAACCGATGATTTTCGCTTAGGGCTTCATTTTGCGCAGCAAACCCGCCAAACAGGAGCAGATGATTTGAAGCTGGAAATTGGTTCAATTTTTTCTGCTGTTAAAGTATTTTCAAATATAAATTTATTTGCCCGGCTTGACCGCACTTTTGACCCTAATACAAGTGGTGAAAAAATTTCTTACCTGCCTTTTAATAAAACTGCAAAATCTACTTTTGTTGTTGTCGGTTTGGATTATTCGCCCATCAAAAATGTATTCCTAATGCCTAATATCGAATTTATTAGATACGATGAAAATAAGGATGGTGTTACGCCTAAGAGTGATGTTGTGCCAAGATTTACATTTTATTATACCTTTTAAAAATATAGATATTCAGTCAGCTTCTTAAAAAAAGGGATTGACTGCTTCGTCTTAAAAGATTAAGTGAAATTATTATGACTGAAAAGTTAAACGAAAAGATATCCTGTAGACCTTTCTTAAAAAGAGCGGGCACAGCAATAGAAAGCACTTTGGCAGTTGCCAAAGATACAGATATACTTGCAAGAGTCACTTTTCATTTCATTTATAAATAATACTGGATTAATAAAATAAATCAATGGCACTTTAAGCTATTTTTTTAGATAAAAAATTCTTAACAAATGAGGGGGGATAATTCCTCCCTTGATATTTATTTAATAGGAGTAAAAATGAAATTTGGAAGAAGATCATTCCTAAAAGCCGGAGCATTAACGGGTGCAGCCCTCACACTCAGCGGTCCGAAACTATCGGCTCTTTCGCGTTCCGGCAAGGATAGAAATCCATTACCTTCGTATGCTAAAGGCGAATGGAAGCCTACATCCTGTCAAGGTTGTACAACCTGGTGCCCTGCAGAGGTATTCGTTCAGAATAATAGAGCTGTAAAGGTAAGAGGAAATAGATATTCTAAACAGAACGACGGATATCTCTGCCCAAAAGGACATTTATCGCTTCAACAGCTTTATGATCCGGACAGAATTAAGGTACCGATGAAGCGTACTAACCCGAAAAAAGGAAAAGGCGTTGATCCTAAATTTGTTCCAATCACATGGGACGAAGCATTGAATACCGTTGCAGATAAAATGATGGAAGTTCGAAATGCAGGTGAACCTGAAGCATTTGTTGTCCTAAGAGGAAGATATTCATATATGAGAGATATCATATATGACACATTACCAAAAGTATTTGGATCACCAAATGGAATCTCACATAGTTCAATATGTGCTGAAGCAGAAAAATTCGGCTCATACTTTACTGAAGGATATTGGGATTATCGTGATTACGACTTAGATAATACAAAATATTTACTTATTTGGGGTTGTGATCCACTTAGTAGCAATAGGATGATTCCTTCAGCAATTAAAAGATTTGGCGAAGTATTAGATAAAGCAACTGTTACAGTTGTTGATCCAAGATTCAGTACATCTGCGGCAAAAGGACATCATTGGCTTCCAGTAAAACCAGGTGAAGATGGCGCTTTAGCTGTAGCTATCGCTCACATTATTCTTGTAAACGGTTTATGGCATAAAGAATTTGTTGGTGATTTTAAGGACGGAAAAAACTTATTCATTCCGGGGCAAGAGGTTGATGAAACAATGTTTGTTGAAAAAGAAACTCACGGTTTAGTTAAATGGTGGAATTTAGAACTAAAAGATAAAACCGCAAAATGGGCAGCAGATAAAACATTAATTGAAGCAACTGTAATTAAAAAAACTGCTCTAGAAATGGGTGCAGCAGCCCCAAATGTAATTGTATGGTTAGGGCCCGGTGCAGCAATGCATGTACGAGGTGGATATACAGCAATGGCAATCCACGCTTTAAATGGTCTTTTAGGTTCATCTGATAATGAAGGAGGTCCTCTGGCAACAGCAAAAATACCAGTCGAAGCATTCCCAAATTACGATAATTATAAAGATGAGTTAGCCAAGAAACATTCTAAAATGCCAAAGATTGATGGACGTGGAACATTAGAATTTCCGGCTCTTGCAAAAGGAAAATCAGGCGGTGGTGTTGTGCTAAATAATGTTGCTGATAATCTACTAGTTAATAAGCCATATCCAGTTAAGGTAATTTTAGGATATATGAACAACTTTAACTTTTCTGCTACGGGTACTGATAGATGGGATAAAGCTTTGGAAACAATTCCATTTATTGCTCATCTAACTACTCATGCATCTGAGTTTTCTCAGTATGCTGATATCATTTTGCCAAGTACAATTACAAAGTTCGAAAAACTCGGTTTTGTAAAAACAAAAGCAAACCGATATGCAACTTGCACATTAATTCAGCCAGTTGTAAAGCCTATGTGGGAAGCATACATGGATGAAACTGAAGTCCCTTGGATGCTTGCAGAAAAACTAGCTGAAAGAGGATATACAAAACTAAATGAATACTACATTAATGAGTTCAAAGATCCTGAAACTGGCAAAGTACCAACAAATGGGAAAGAATTTACTGAGTACTACTTAAAGATAGCAACTGCGCCAATTTGGGATGGTAAAAAAGACGTTGGTGGTGATAAAATAAATGGCTGGAAAGACTTCATGCAAAAAGGAATGTGGAATTCGAGTCCATATAAATTCAAATCACGTTGGGGAAAATACAAAACAGAAACTCATAAATTTGAATTCTACAGCGAAACATTAGTAAAATCATTAACAGAACATGCCGAAAAGAATAAAACGACTGTCGACAATGTTTTAGAAGTTGCTAAATATCAAGCTAGAGGCGAACACGCCTTTATCCCCCATTACGAAGAACCATTCAGATGGGGTTCGTTTGAAGAATATCCGCTGTCCTTTATTGACTTCAAATCACGGCTAAACCGTGAAGGTAGAAGTGCAAATTCACCCTGGTATCAAGAATTCCGCAAAGTGGATATTGGAAACTCCGCTTGGGATGACCATATACTTGTAAACCCAAAAGATGCTTCAAAATATGGCGTTAATGATGGAGATACTGTAAAAGTAACGTCTGTTGTAGCCTCAATTCAGACAAAAGTTAAATTGTTCGAGGGGGTAAGACCCGGTACAGTGGCAAAATGTTACGGTCAAGGTCACTGGGCTTATGGTAATGTTGCGGCTCTTGACTATAAAAATTCTGTGCCACGTGGTGGAAATAATAATCAATTAATGCCATCAGATTATGATCGCCTTAGCGGAAGTACCGCACGTAATGGTGGCTTCACTGGTGTTAAAATAGAAAAAGTTTAAGGAGGTCATAATTATGCCAAGATTAGGAATGATAATAGACTTACAAAAATGTGTTGGTTGTGGCGCTTGCGCTATTGCATGCAAAACTGAGAATAATACAGATCTTCGCCACGATGGACAAACTTTTAATTGGGCAGATTTCCAGTTCAGTATGGAAGGAGAATTTCCCAATGTAAAATATACTGCTTTACCAGTACTCTGTAATCATTGTACTGATGCAGCTTGTGTTGCCGTCTGCCCGGTAAAAGATAAGGCAATGTTTAAGACTGAAGATGGTATCACAATGCATAACGATGAGAGATGTATAGGGTGTCGCCGATGTCAAAAAGCTTGTCCTTATTCAGTTAATAACATTGATGAGGGGAACGCACAATACAGTGTAATTAGTTTTAACAGCAAAAAATCTGTTCCCCATGAATTTTTTGAAAATAAAGAGGAATTGATTGCTGGATGTACAATTTCCGGTGCAGGTTTAGCAAAAATATCTGGCTCAAATCCGCCTCATAAAACTGATTATAAACATACTGATTATGATCCAGTAAGAAGAAAAGGTGTAATAGAAAAATGCATATTCTGTGCCCATAGGGTTAAGAATGGTGAAGATCCTTATTGCGTAGTATCATGCCCTTCTAGAGCACGTGTTGTGGGGGATCTTGATGATCCTAATAGTGAGATAAGTATGCTTCTTAAGAAATATGAAAGCTTTGTACTAAAGCCAGAAGCAGGAACAAAACCGAATGTTCATTACATTAGAAGTTTCCAGAAACGTAGTTAGTTAAATAGTGGCGGTTTTTTCCGCCCCTTTTTATGAAAGGTAATTTTATGGAAAATTTAATGCTTCGTGCAGAAATATATAAGCAGTTTTCACTGATGCTTAATAAACCGCAAGAATCAGATTGGATTGATTCGGAATTCATTGCGTCCTTTTGCGAATTATTCGCGAATTTGAATTTAAGCTCTGATTGCGAAGAAAGCGCACTTTTGGAAACATTCAACCGTATGTCCTTCGACGATATTTTATTGGAATATTCAAGATTATTTCTCGGACCATTTAAAGTGCTTGTTCCTCCTTACGGCTCGTGCTATTTGGATGAACAAAAACAACTGAATCAAGAATCTACCATTCAAGTTGAAAAATATTATTCAGAATTTGGCTTGAACATTTCAGAAAGTTTTTTTGATTTGCCCGACCATATTGTACCGGAATTAGAGTTTATGCACTTTTTAATATTAAGCGAAATTGAACCGGAAGAGAATTCCGAAAAGAACAGCGATGAATACAGATCAGCTCAAAAGGAATTTTTCTTTAAATATTTCTTCCCTTTTGCGGGAGAATTTTGCAGCGATATTATTACAAAGACCACTAGTGAATTTTATAAAAGTTTAGCCAAGATACTCGTATCTTTTTTACACATCGAAAAAGACAGGTTAGTAGTAAACCAATGATTCTGGATTATTTACTGCATAAAGCAGAAAAAATTTCTGTACCGTTAACGGTTAAAAAATCTAGCTGCTCCAGATTCCGTTTAGCAGAAAGTAAATGCGGTGATTGTATTAATGCTTGTCCTTTCAATGCAATTTCGATAGAGGATGAAATTCAGATAAATGAAAAGAAGTGTGAAGGATGTTTACTTTGCACTGCGGCGTGTAAAAACGAGGCTATATCGGCAGAGATTTCCGTTAACACATTTGAAAAATTGAAAGTGCAGCATCAGAAAATTTTAATCGGCTGCACAAAAGCGGATAATGTTCACCACTTCAGAAAAGCTTGTATTGGATGGCTATCTGAGGAGGTTCTGCTCTACCTTGCAAAGAACTTCCCAAATGGGTTTGCAATTGATAAAACAAATTGCGCTAAATGCGTTAATAAACCGGCCTTAGATTTTGTTGAGAAAAACATCTGTTCACTTAATTCAAAGTATCCGTATTTGAATTTTTACACGATCGATAGAAAAGAAAACTTGGATAATTTCTCAAAAGTTTTTAGCAGGAGAGACTTTTTTACGATTTTAAGCGTAGGCGCAAAGAAAGAGGCTGTAAATTATTCAGATTCCCAAAAGGACGTTCGCGTTTATTATTCGGATACTAATTTATCTCTTAAACGCAACGCAGTAATGGCGCTTGCTGGGGATGAAAATTCAAATGAATATTTGGATTTTGTTTACGATATCAATATAAATGACAGCTGTACGAATTGCATGGAGTGCACGGCAATTTGTCCAACAAGCTCTTTAATTGAAAACGATTTGGGAAAACTTGAAGTTAAAGCAGAACGTTGTTCGGGCTGCAATTTGTGTTCCCAATTTTGCTTAGATAATGCAATAGTAGTTTTGCGAAAAAATGAATTTATTATGGATATAGAAGCAGTCTGAAGAGATTTGTGATTTTTATTGATTATATTTTGTTCATAAAAATATTTTCTCCGAGTTGGATGATCTAAAAAGCACATCGAATAGCTTCACGATTTTTCAGCCGATAGGGTAAGTTTGGAAACGGACTTGCCTGCCAGTTCAACAAATTTTATAATTGTTGAACTCTTTGCAAAGGAGAATGAACAGTTATTAATAAACCTCGTTCATTCTTATGTGCGGGGTTTTTTAGTTTAAATCAGCGATGATCTGTCCTGTCAGAATCATCCGTGTACCGTAAAAAATTAAGGAGTAAAAAATGGCAATACCAAAACGTTACAAAATGTTTCAAGAAAAATATACCGATGTGGCAAATGCTTACGAAGAGATGGGTGATGCAGTACATAAAGCGGGACCGTTGGACGATAAAACAAGAGCGTTAATTAAACTTGCAATTTCAACCGGCGCAAGGTTAGAAGGCGCCGTTCATTCACATACAAGAAAAGCGCTTAAAGCCGGATGTTCAGCTGAAGAGATTCGTCATACAGCAATGCTAAGTTTACCCACAATCGGCTTGCCTTCGATGATGGCTGCATTGAGTTGGGTGGACGATATTCTTGAGGATAAAAAATAATGTTGACTACATTATTCAAATTATTCGTCTCGTTTTTAAAGGTTGGTTCATTCTCATTTGGCGGGGCTTATTCACTTTTGCCACTTATTGAGAGAGAAGCAGTAACGAATAACGCATGGCTTACGCAAGACGAATTTTTGAAAGTACTTGGAATGGTTGAAGTTTTTCCCGGAGCAATTTCAATCAAGTTTGCAACATATGTCGGATATAAGACGGCGGGAATCTCCGGTGCAATCGCAGCTAATTTAGGAAATCTGATCATGCCGGCAGCCATAATTATGCTGGCTTCATACTTCTATTCGACATATGAGAAGAATGAATATGCAATGAAAGCTTTTCGCGGAATAAAATATGCGGTTATAGGATTGGTTACCGCGCTTATTTACCAATACGGCGCAAAGAACTTTGAAGAATTTACAGGTATATTTTTAATTCTACTCGGTTTCGCTTTAGCGTTTTTTCTTAATCTTCACCCGGCGTATGTGGTAATTATTTCTGCAATTGTTGCATTGGTAATCTTATGAAACTTGTCGATAAATACGATCGCGTACACGATTATTTGCGCATTTCGCTCACCGATAAATGCAATTACAATTGTATTTATTGTAATCCGAGCAGCATTTTAGGAGGTGCTGCAAAAGACGACCTTCTGAGTTTTGAAGAGCTTCTACGATTGATTGAATTTTTTGCTACAAAACTCGAATTCAAAAAATTTAGATTTACCGGAGGCGAACCGCTCGTAAGAAAAGGAATTTTCGAGTTTCTTGAAGAAGTTGGAAAGTTAAAAAGAAAATACGGCTTCACAACCGGTTTAACCACAAATGGCTCGCTGCTAAAAGGTAAAACTGCATTGCTACGGGAAACAGCAATTGATAATCTGAACATCAGTTTGGATAGTATCAATAAAGATAAGTTCAAATCTATTACAGGAAAGGATGACCTGGAAAACTTGCTGGATGTTATTGAGGAGAGCCTGACAGCAGGATATTCTCCGCTGAAGGTTAATGCAGTTGTAATTAAAGGAATTAACGACTATGAGATAATTCCGTTTGTGGAATATTTTAAAAACAAGGATATAAATTTACGCTTCATCGAGTTTATGCCCTTCGGCAGCAATGAATGGGAAAGGAACGGATTCATCAGCTATGAAGAAATTAAATCCGTTGTTGAAAGAAAATATCAACTTGTTCCTCTCGCGTCCGAATCAAATTCTGTTGCAAAAGATTTTCAACTTGCGGATTATGCGGCAAAGATAAGTTTCATCAGCTCTATTTCAGAACACTTTTGCGGAACTTGTAACCGCGTTCGTGTATCTTCTAAAGGCAATTTTAGATTGTGCCTTTTTGCCGAAGGGGAACATGGAATTAATTTTAAAGAGTTGTACAGGCAGAATTATTCGGATGATCAAATTCTCGAATTGATTATTGATGCTATAAACAGCAAATGGGAAAAGCATCCGGAAGCCAATGAACTTGCCGTGCTTGCGGAAAATAATATGATGACGATAGGTGGATGATGAACAAACTAACGCACGTAAACAAAGAAGGTAAAGCCAACATGGTTTACGTTTCCGAAAAATCAGAAACAATACGAACCGCAGAGGCTTATGCCGAAGTTTGTGTTTCCAATGAATTGTTTGAGAAAATTAAAAATAACGAACTAACCAAAGGCGATGTGTTGACTACCGCAAAAATTGCTGGCATTCAGGGAGGTAAAAGAACAAGCGAACTCATTCCGCTCTGTCATAACATATTTATCTCGAAGCTGAATGTAGAGTTGAAATTGAATGCGGAAAATTCTTCCGTCGAAATATATTCGTATGCAAAAACAAAGGGCGTTACCGGAATTGAGATGGAAGCGCTCACCGCCGTTTCGATTGCGGCATTAACAGTTTATGATATGTGCAAAGCGGTGGATAAAAGTATTATAATTAAAGAAATTAAATTGCTAAGTAAATCCGGAGGAAAAAGTGGAGATTATAAAAGATAAAATCCGTGAAAATCCATCTGATCCTTGTTCTATTATAAGTGGAAAAATAATTGCAATCTCCGTGAGTGAGAAAAAAGGCTCGATGAAAAAAAATGTCCCCTCGGCAAAACTAATTGAAAACTGGGGCATTGAAGGCGATGCCCATGCGAGCAATTGGCACAGACAAGTAAGTCTGCTCGCCAACGAAAGCATTAACAAGATGCGTGAAGCCGGATTACCAAATTTGAGAGCCGGAGCTTTCGCTGAAAATATTACAACGGAATTTATCAACATCCCGAATTTAAAGATTGGCACTCGCATCAAATTGGGAGCTGCTGAATTAGAGATAACGCAGATCGGGAAAGAATGCCACGACAAATGCGCAATCTATGCGCAAGTAGGCGATTGCGTTATGCCGCGCGAGGGAATTTTTGCCCGCGTTATTAAATGCGGCGAAATTAAAGTCGGCGATGAAATTGCTGTGCTGGAAACAGAAACGTTGAACCAAGCATCGGTTGAATGAGGTTGGTTGGTTTCACTAAGAAGAAACGTAGGCTTATTTAGGAGAAATATGATTTCGTATAATGAAGCTGTTGATTTGATAAAAAATGAATTTGCAAAACTCCAGCTTGAAACAGAAAAAGTTAAACTTACAGACGCAGTTGGAAGAACACTTGCCGAGGATATTGTTGCAGATGTAAATCTTCCACCGTTTGATAATTCCGCGGTAGATGGACTCGCTATTAAATATGAAGACGGCGTAACGGAGTGGAAAATTACCGGCGAAATTTCCGCAGGAAATTATTCGGGTGAAAACCAATACGGAGCTGCATTAATTATGACCGGCGCAATCGTTCCTCCCGAGTTCAACACGATTATTCCGCTTGAGGATTATGATATTGTTGATGATACGGCAAAGTTGAATCCAGGCGCCTTTGTTAAAAAAGGAATGAACATCCGTCGTATGGGTTCGGATATTAAAGCGGGTGAAGTTGCAATTTCAAAAGGCACATTATTGAAGGCGAGGCATCTTGCCGCCGCGGCTTCATGCGGCAAAGCCGAACTGCTTGTTTATAAAAAAATAAAATTCGCTCTTCTTGCAACGGGTGACGAATTGATCCCCGTTACCGAAATCCCTACGAATGATAAAATTAGAGTTTCCAATTTATATTCTTTAGCCGGAGCAGTTATAGAGAATGGACAAGTTACGGATTCGCATGGATTTATTGGCGACGATAAAGAAGCGGTGAAAAAGAAATTGGAAGAAATGCTGGAATCCGATGCGGATATTATTTGCACAACCGGCGGCGTTTCGGTGGGCAAATACGATTTTGTAAAGGATATATTTCTCGAACTTGGCGTAGAACAAATTTTCTGGCGCGCTTACATAAAGCCGGGCAAGCCTGCTTTCTTCGGAAAATTTGAGAGCGTCAATAAAATAAAATTAGTTTTTGCACTGCCAGGCAATCCGGTTTCGAGTCTTGTAAACTTTGAAGTTTACCTTAAATCAAGAATAATTGAACTTTATAATTTGCCGCCTGTTGAAAAAATTACAGCTGTATTGGAAAATGATATTCGCAAAAATGATAAGAAAAGACACTTTGTAAAAGCCTTTTTATTTAAAAATGAAAGTGGCGGGTATGTGGTTCGTTCCCAAATTTCGCAGTCGTCTGGAAATTTAGTTGAACTAAGTCAGGCTAATTGCCTAATCGAAATTGAAGAAGAGATAATCAATCCTAAGAAAGGTGATAAGGTAATATGCATAAAGATGTAACGGGAATAATTTTAGCCGGCGGAAGAAGCAGCCGGATGGGGCAGAATAAATCATTCCTGAAACTTGGCGATAAACTTGTGATTGAAAGAATGGTTGATATCGTTTCCTCTTTGTTCAAAGATTTAATTATCATTACCAACACACTGAGCGATTATGAATTTCTTGGCTTGCCGATTTACGAGGACATTTTTCGTTACCGCGGTCCAATTGCAGGAATTCATTCCGGATTAAAACATTCCCGCACTGATAAAAATTTTGTTGTCTCTTGCGATATTCCTTTAATGAGCAGGGAAATGATAAATTGCATCGTTGAATATCCGACTGAGAAGCCGGTAACAATTTGCTGCGCTGCCGGATACATTCAACCGCTGGCGGGTGTGTATTCCAAAAGTATGCTTGATGCCGTTGATAAATATTTAACCACATTCGAAATTGAAAATTCCGATTCCGGCGAAAGCAAAAACAAAATTTGCAGAATGCACCACTTCCTGGATCAGATAGAAATAGAATTGATTAACCCTCAAAATCTTCCCTTTTACAAGGATGAATTATTCTTTAATATGAATCGTCCGGATGATTATGAAAAAATAAAACAAACATTCCCTGCTAACCCTTTTTAAGTAAATGTAAAAATAGATCTGCCAATTATTGGGTACTGGGCAATTTTTACGCTTTAATTTTCAAAAACTCATTAATCTACTTTCTTCTAACAATTGATATATTTTTTTCATTCACAATTATCCGTTATATTTGAATCAAAATTTTTTTAATCTAAGATCTATGATGAGGCAAAAATGAATCAAAAACAATTTACGTATTCAATCTTGGCATTAATATTTCTGCTTATAAGTTTCGGCTGCCAATCAAAAAGTGATCGGGACTATTTCGATTCCGCCAAAAACAATATTAACGAATCAAAGTATGTTGAAGCGTTAAATGATTTTGAATCCTTGGTGAAAGAGTTCCCAAACAGCAGCCTTGCCGAGCAGACTTATTTTGAAATTGGAAAATTATATCACGGACAAGTTGTTAAAAATTTATCCAAAGAAGAATCGCTGCAGAAAGCAATTGAAAATTACAAAGTTGTTTATACGAAATTTCCTGAGAGCAAATCTGCGGCTCATTCATTTTTTATGGTTGGTTTCATTCAAGCGAATGAATTAAATCAGTTCGATTCGGCAGAAGTTACTTATAGAGCGTTTTTGGAAAAATATCCGGACAACGAAATGGCAATTTCTGCTCAAGCTGAATTGGATAATTTAGGTTTGTCGCCGGAAGAGATATTAAAAAGAAAAATCGCCGAAAGCTCAAGTGCGAAATAAATCTGAGAGTTATAAAAAATATTTAGACCCTTCGGTTGTTTCATCCCTCTCCTCATTAGAATTAAAAGCTAAGTCAGTTGTTGAAGGGTTTATGGTTGGACTCCACAAGAGTCCATACCATGGCTTCAGCGTTGAATTCAGCGAGCATCGTCCTTACATGCAGGGCGATCCGATTAAGAATATTGATTGGAAAGTATTCGGGAAAAGTGAAAAGTATTTTATAAAACAATTTGAAGAGGAAACCAACCTCATTTCTAATATTATTTTAGATAACAGCGGATCGATGGATTATAAGCACGAAGGTTCAATAACCAAACTCGAATATGGTAAAATTTTGGCGGCAAGTTTTGCTCACATATTGCTTATGCAGCAAGATTCAGTTGGGCTATCGGTTTATTCAGATAAAATTGAAAAATATTTCCCGCCTAAAAGTTCACGAGTTTATCTGAAAACTTTGTTCGAAGGATTGGAAAATATTGTCCCGCAAAAGAAAACCAATACAGCCGCTGCTCTGAATGAATTGGCAGAAAAAATTAAGAGAAGGGGATTAGTAATTGTAATTTCAGATTTTTTTGATTCAGTAGAATCCGTGATGGGAGCGCTAAAACATTTTCATTATAAAAAAAATGAAATAATCATTTTCCAAATACTCGATCCGGTGGAAATAAATTTCGCATTCAAAAAGGATTCCGTTTTTATCGATAAAGAAACCGGCGAAGAAATTTCCACACAACCGCTGCAAATAAGAAAAGCTTACAACACAGCGCTAACAGATTTTCTTTCGGAAATTAAAAGCGGCTGCCAAAACTACCGGATCGATTATAACTTAATTGACACTTCGACCGGCTTCGACAAAGCTTTGTTAGCCTTTTTTAAGAAACGGTCGAGATTGAATTAATATCTTACCGTACGCAATTCTTGCGAATGTCTTTTTCATTATTATAGTCTTAATCATAATCCTATTCTTAATCCTAATCAAGGTGTGCATCTTAATCGTAATTGTTATAATCAGAGTAAGATTATGATTAAGATTATGATTAAGATTAAGATTAAGAGTAAGAGTAAGATTAAAATATATGTGCTATTAAGTTGCGCCAACAAATTATTCTAAAAGCTTCTTCACCTGTTCAAAATACTGTTCGCTATATTCTTCCGCTTGACTATATGATTCCGCTTCAACAATACATCTCATAATCGGTTCAGTATTCGATTTTCTGAAGTGTACCCAATGATCTTCAAAATCAATTCTCAAACCGTCATCAGTATTTATTGATCCGGCTGAATAAGTCTCAATAAGATTTTCGATTATTAAATCGTGATCAACTTTCCCAAGTTCAATTTTATTTTTTACGATGGAATATTCCGGCATACTTTCTTTTAATTCAGATATTGTTCCGCCAAATTCCAGAAGCTGTTGAAGAATGATTGCGCTACCAACAAGAGCGTCTCTTCCGAATTGAACTGCCGGGAAAATTACACCGCCGCTTCCTTCGCCGCCAATAACTGCCCCGACCTCTTTCATTTTTTGGACTACATTCGCTTCCCCCACTGATGAGCGGAATACCTTGCAGCCATATTCGTTGGCAATGTCATTAACTGCTCTTGTAGTGCTCAGGTTAACGACCACATTTCCTTTTTGCTTGGAAAGAATAAATCTAACAGCTTGAGAAACCGTGTTCTCTTCTCCGAACGGCTCTCCCTTATCTGTGATCAAAACGAGCCGGTCAACATCGGGATCAACGACGATTCCAAGATCAACTTTGTTTTCTTTTACAGCGCGCATCGTCTCAGTTAAATTTTCAGGTATTGGTTCGGGAAGGCGTGGAAAAATACCCGTTCTTTCACAATTCATTGGAATTACATCGCATCCAAGATTCAACAAAAAATCTTCCATCACGTAACTGCCGGCGCCGTTTACGCAATCGAGTAAAACACGAAAATTTCTTTTATTCAACCCTTCGATATCGAGATAAGGCATACTCAAAACTGCTTCCACGTGATTGAGGAGTCCTTCTGAATAAAAAACCGATTTGCCTACTTTATCCCACCGGGCATAATTGTTTGCCGAGTAATCTAACAGCCCCAACATTTTTTGATTTTCTTCAGGTGTTAAAAATTCTCCGTTAGAATTGAGCAGCTTCAATGCATTCCATTCATTTGGATTATGGCTGGCAGATATGGCAATTCCGCCGACTGCTCTTAATATTTTTACATTGAAAAGAACAGTTGGAGTTGGACAGATACCGATTGTGATTACGTCATTACCTTTTGCAAGCAAAGTTCCTACAACAAGTTTTTCAACCATGTCGCCGGTAATTCTTGAATCGCGTCCAACCACAATTTTCCCCGGTCCGCATAAATCAGCATAAGCAGAAGTGTATTTAACAAGCACATTCGGGTCCAAACCATTGCCTACTATTCCTCTAATTCCGGAAACACTCACCATTAATGTTGACATAATAACTCCAAATTTTGCTTTTAATAATGCACAATTTACAAAAATAAAGGCTTATTGTAACCTGGTATTTTTTGCCTAAATCCGGCGTAGAAAAACAAAAAGTCTCATGGAGTTTAATAATCTGAAGTTGTCTCAACAGAAAGAGCATTCGAAAAATTGAACACGGATAACACGGATTAAACGAATTTCCGCGGATGGAGCAATCCGTGAGTATCCATTATATCGGCGGCAATAGCGTGCTGTAACATAAAAATATTCCACAAATAATTGGGATTTGTGCTAAATTGAGTTGGAATTATTTAATGGCGCATATAATGATTATTTCCAAAACACTAACACCCAGACAATCGCTTAAAGAAGCTTTTCTTAAAGAAAATATTTCAAGCAATGAGATTGAATTATTCAAAAAAAGCAGACACCGACGCATTAGAAGCAGAAATAGACAAACTCGTTTACTAGCTTCATGGGTTAACTGAAGAAGAAATGAAAATTGTAGAGGGGAAATGAATATCTCAATCTGAAAATGTATTTTAACCAAATAAATATTTACTTTATAAGCACGCCATAGGAAAAATTTAATAAAATACTAAGGTATGATGAAATGACATTCGAGGAAAAATATTTAGATGTACTTCAAAACATAGAATTTCCAATACAGGTAGTTTATAAACAACATCCGGATCTCACTGATTATGATGCTCTTTCGGCAATAGAGTCGTTAATTGAATTTTATATAGCGGAACAAAGAAAACGGGAAGCTAGGAAATTTAATATGTCTGTAAAAACTTTGCAGGTATACGATGAGGTTAAAGAAATATGCGATATTCGTCTAGGCAGAGAAAAATTAGATAGCGCTCTGAATGTTAGTATACCTAAACCGCTTTCCGTACAGGAAATTTTAGAATGTTTAAAGAAAATTAAAAATTCAATAAAAAAATGGACAAAACGGAATGGGAGACAAGGTTATTTGAACCTGGTAAAAGGATATATGCCATATGTCTAAATTTCAAATGTTTCCGTTACAAAGGGCTCAGTAACTGCCGGACTAAGACCAGACTGATATAGTAGAAAACAATAGTTTAGATGATGCCGGAACAAAGAAAAGAGAGAAAAAAAAACGGTTACCAGCTTTACTGGTTGACAGAAGAAGAGATGCAGATTGTAGAGGGTAATGGAGACTTAATCTATAATAAGAAAAGAACAATATGCCCCAATTCTTAAAGGCAAACAAGGAGAGTTTATTGCATTATCAAAACTTCCCGATAGTATCAAAGACACTATTGTTCCAATCGTGGAAATCGTTTTCAATCCTGGTAATAAATTTGAGAATCATATTAAAGCCACTGTAGGATATCTAAAAAAAATGGTCTAAAAATAAACTCCTCTGTATTGATGGTTATATTCTCCAGTTCTGGCGCAATTTCAAAATAAATCTGACCTCTTGAGAAATGACATTCAATCTTAATGTTTCGGCTATTGTTTCTTGAAGAATTTTCTTATTTGAACTTCTTCTAACTTTCAAGTCATACTTTTTGATAATGAAAAATAATTCTTCTTTCCAAAGCAATTGTAATAGACTTTTTCCCTAAACTTCTGGATTTATTTTTGCCTTACGAATCTCGGTCAGTTTTCTTTTTTTATCGTTATCTACTAAGATCAATCCTCACTATTTAGGAACAAATTCTTTAATTTTATTCAGATGAACCGGGTTTGTGGCTACTGTAATTTTTTCCAAAGATTTATTGTAGAAACTCATTTGAATGGGAAGCCGCTTAAGCGTGTCTTCTTCGCTCTTTATTTCATAACCGTGTATCACTCCATTAATTACTGCTACGTCAATTCTTGATAATCCCGAACATAAATCCAGTTCATCACCAATTATAGTATCCCTACAACGTCACTTATAACAATTTGGTTATGTCCTTTAGTCTTTTCTTCCTATGAGAAAGATAAGCTTTATGGTTTTTTATTTGAACCCATCTTACTAATGATATGGCCGCATCAATATCATAAGTTCTCAAAGGTAAGACAACCTCAAGTAAAACTCTAAGCCCGGCAGCTGCCGGGAGTAATATACGGTGCTTTTTTTCCCCAATCTGATTTTAAGGTGCCAAAGAAAAAAGTGAGATAGCATGCAGGTTAAAATATGATGATTCCATCCAGGATATTTTCTGACCTCATACTGATCCATACCCAATTCGCTCTTCG
>JAHJTX010000180.1 GCA_018829545.1 Bacteroidota bacterium
ACTGCAAAAAGGCTATTTATTCAATTTTGAGAGAGAATATTAAACCGTTGAAACGGTTCGCAAATTCTCTAAGTTGTTATTAACCCACGACTTAAGTCGTGGGTTAATTTCGAATCAGTTGTGCTTCTTTATTTATGAAAATATGTACTAAGACTAGGACAAGGATAATGACAAGGATGGGCTCTTCATAAATTGGCCATGGAGTAGTATCTGAGATACTAAACGGGAAAAGAGAATTGAATTTGAGGCAGATTAAAGCTTTAAGTCAAAGATTCTCAGTCTCAGCTGCTGTATTTATTGAATCAAATTGATTATATGGACTAAAAAAATATAGGGACAAAATGATAGATTATAACAACACCCCAATACCTGATCTGGATGGTTTTACTCCTTGGCAGATGCACCAAATAATTTATAATCCATTTAATGATGATTGCCCCATTAAATTAAATCAACTCAATAGGGATCAGCCAATGAGAGAAAGTCTTATTCTAAAAATTATAATTTACTTTTTGGCAAAAATGAGTGAAAGAAATATTAAGCTTACACAAAAGGGCAATCTTCCTTTTCAAATAATTAAAGACATCTACACTAAAAATTATTTCCCAGATGATTGGATAGAAAGTGGAATACAAAAAATTCGAACAGAAACAGATTGGCTTATTCTCCACAATATTAAAATTGTTCTAGTGATGGCTGGGCTGATAAGAAAAAAACATAACCAATTATCACAGACAAGAAAATGTGCTTCTTTAATGATGGTAGAAAATTATTCGGAAATATTTTATGAATTTTTAAAGGCTTTTACTTCAAAGTTTAATTGGGCCTATAACGATGCGTTTACTGATGGTGGAGTTGGGCAGATAGGGTTTTTATATTCGCTGTACTTTGTAAATAAGTATGGAAGTGAGGAAAGAAATTTTAAATATTTTTCAGATTTATATTTCAGAGCTTTCCCATCGTTCTTAGAAAATAGTGAAGGGAAACAATTTATCGAATCAGCATTCCGAATAAGGTTTTTTACAAGATTCGCAATTTGGTTTGGTTTTATTGAAGAAAATATTGCTAAAGAAAAACAATATATCGAACGTAAAATTAATCTTCGAAGAACAAATTTATTGAAGCGCTTAATACATTCATGAAAAGCGATTGTTGATTGGGAATTAGATAATTGTCGATTCTTTATACAAAATTGAGGGTTGGGATTAATTGCTTCGTATAATCCTTGGACGTAAATTAAAGTACTGACGAGAAATATGATTAACATTAAGAGTATGATTAAGAGAGAGACTAAGACTTGGACAAAGATAATGACAAGGATGGGCAATTTTAAGAAGGCGGAGTGATATGATTAAAGAAATTGAATTAGAAATTTATCCGCAGAACATTAACGATTCTGAATCTATTCGTCTGCTGGCGGCAAAAAAACTAGAGTTAAATCCTTTAGAAGTGAAGGGTTTTCAGGTTACTAAGCGATCAATTGATTCGCGTTCGCGCAGACCGGTTTTTAGAGTTAAAGGGATTGCATTCATTAATGAGAATCCTAAGTCGACAAGGCAGTTGGTTGTATTCAATCCTGTTAAATCGAATAAAAAAGTGATTATTATCGGTTCGGGTCCCGCCGGTCTTTTTGCTGCAATGAAACTGATTGAGCTTGGAATAAAGCCAATTATTGTGGAAAGGGGAAAGGACGTTCAATCGCGAAGGAAAGACTTGCGCGAAATTCAGCAAAATGGAATTGTAAATCCCGATTCAAATTATTGTTTCGGCGAAGGCGGAGCGGGGACTTACAGCGACGGCAAACTCTACACCCGTTCGAATAAAAGAGGCGATGTAAATAGAATTTTGAATTTATTCGTTCAGCACGGCGCACAAAATGAAATATTGATTGACGCGCATCCTCACATTGGTTCCAATGTTCTTCCAAAAGTTATTCAGAATATTAGAAAAACAATTTTGGAATCAGGCGGCGAATTTCACTTTGAATCCAAGGTTACAAATTTTATAATTACCGATAGGAAAATATTCGGCGTAATAATTAATGAAAGCGCAGAAATTATTGGCGACGCTGTGATTGTTGCAACGGGACACTCCGCGCGGGATATTTATCATCTTTTTCATAATCTTAATCTTACTCTTAATCCAAAATCATTCGCTGTCGGTGTTCGTATTGAACATCCGCAAAGTCTAATTGATCAAATTCAATATCATACTTCAGAGCGTCATCCCAATCTTCCGGCTTCGAGTTATGCGTTAGCTTGTCAAGTTGATGACAATGGCGTTTACTCATTTTGTATGTGTCCGGGAGGAGTTATTATTCCAGCTTCTACCGGAGAGGAAGAATTGGTTCTAAACGGAATGTCTGTCTCACGGAGAGATTCTCCTTTTGCGAATTCGGGCATAGTTGTGTCAGTCGAGGAAAAGGATTGGAGAGAATTTTCCGATCACAGAGTTTTTGCGGGAATAGAATATCAAAAGCAAATCGAACGAGCAGCGTTCGAGGCGGGTGGAAAAACTCAACGGGCGCCGGCACAAAGGATTACAGATTTTGTGGTGAAAAAGATTTCGTCATCGCTGCCGGCGACTTCTTATATTCCGGGAGTGGTCAGTTATCCTATTCACGAAATTCTACCTAGAAAGATTGTAAGAGGACTGGCATATTCTCTAAAATATTTTGATAAACGAATGAAAGGTTACTTCACCGAAGCAGCGCAGATTCTTGCCGCCGAAACCAGAACTAGCAGCCCAATCAGAATTCCAAGAGACAAAGAAACTATGATGCATCCTGATTGTGAAGGACTAATCCCTTGCGGAGAGGGAGCGGGTTACGCCGGCGGAATAGTATCCGCTGCAATCGACGGAGAACACTGCGCAGAAGCCGCCGTAAAGAAATTAGAACGCTGATCCTCCTTCACGTTCAATATGAAAAGCTACTAATGTAAAAGGAAGCTACGGAGGATAAATTGACGCTGATTCTGTATGATCACCTATAAATTCCCGAAGTCTGTTGTATTACTTGGGATTTAAGACTTCGGGAATTTTGACGTTTTAATAAACCTAGAAGGTTTTAACGTACCCGCCGTAGTAGGAAACCTCCGAGGTTTAATTACTACATCAAATTATTCGGAATTTATTTTGGCACATTTAATCCTCCTTCGCGCGCTTCGGCGGACAAGTTCACGCTGATTTTTTTAATTATTTGTGATAAATTCCCAAAGCTACAATGCAATCTTCAAGGTCTAAAAAATCTGTGACCTTGAAGGTTTGAAGAATTTTATCAAACCTCGAGGGTCGCTGTTTTATGACCTTCGAGGTTTAATTATTACTGCAAATTATTTAATTAACAGCCCCGATACAAAAAATCGGGATTACTTTCGAAGCAATAAATTACTTCAAAAGCAGCCCCGCTAAAAAGAATGCGGGACTGCATAATTTTATTTAAGCAGCAGCATCTTACGGCTTTGAGAGAATTCATTTACT
>JAHJTX010000181.1 GCA_018829545.1 Bacteroidota bacterium
ATTTTGTCGGGATAAATCACAATTCTCAATTTCCAATCACCAATCCCTCCTAGTGTTTTGAACATTGTTATTTGCTATTTGGAATTTATTTGAATTTTGTTCTTTGCCATTTGTTATTTTCTGCCATAAAAAACAAGAAAACCAGAACTAAGTCACTAATAAATCGAAATGAGATAAAGGTTATCTTCCTCTTCTGCTTCCGCCGCCAGATCTCCCACCGCGCTTATCGGTTTTGGGTCTTGCTTGGTTAACCATAATTTTTTTGCCTTCGACTTCAGCAAGGTTTAATTCATCAATAGCCTTCTGACCTTCGTTTTCGCTGTACATTTCAACAAATGCAAACCCTTTGGATTTACCGGTAAACATATCTTTGATTAATTTTACCGACTTTGTTTTTCCGTACACGGCAAACATACCTTGTAAATCCTCTTCTGTTACATTTGGCGCTACGTTGCCTACATAAATGTTCATTATAAATTCCTTAAAAATTGATAAAATATTATTTAGAATCACAATCAAAGTACCGGTACTGTGTATCCAGGAGAGGAATCTGATATGCAAAAAAAAGCCACTTGTTTCTAAGTGGCTCTTTGCGGGGCCGACGAGACTCGAACTCGCGACCTCCTGCGTGACAGGCAGGCGTTCTAACCAACTGAACTACGACCCCAAAATGTCAAATGTTTTAATGAACTCGCAATCTCTAACGTGACAAACAAGCGTTCTATCTTTGTCCGGTTTCCTGAAACAAGTGCTTGTCCGGCGAAGTACTTCTTTACAAGTACGAAGACGGAAACTACGACCACATTATTTTAAGAACTAACTTCAAAAAAACGTTCTGAAACTTAAAGCATTTTAAATCTCTTTGCAAGAGGCAGTTATATTTTTTTTGTCCCGAATGACACTCCAACCGCTCTTGCCGCTCTAACTGCTTGATCGTCCGGTCGCACTAATTTCTGTTTCGCTATTGCCTCTTCAATTTTTACGCTTTTAACTTCGTTTCCTTTCAGAGCAACCATCCTGCCGAATTTCTTTTTCATCACTAACTCAATTGCAGAAGTTCCGAATTTAGTTGAAAGAATTCTATCGAAAGGTGTGGGGCTGCCGCCTCTTTGAAGATGACCTAATACTATATATCGTGTTTCTAAATCAGTCGATTCAGCAATCCGTTTTGCAACATATTCTCCGATACCGCCGAGTTGAAGGGGATCGGTTCGTTTTTTGTCGCGGGCTTTTACAACCATTTTTCCGTCAACCGCTTTGGCGCCTTCAGCTACGCATACGATGCTGAACTTTTTGCCCATCATGTGACGCTCTAAAACTCTGTCGTATATTATTTCCCACTCAAAAGGAAATTCCGGTAGCAGGATAATATCAGCGCCGCCCGCAAGCCCGCCGTTAAGCGCTATCCATCCTGCGTATCTTCCCATAACTTCGATTACCATGACTCTATGATGCGAGGAAGCCGTAGTGTGAAGCCTATCAAGCGCTTCACTTACGACAAATACGGCTGAGTCGTGCCCAAATGTGAGATCGGTTGCTTCCAGATCATTATCAATTGTTTTCGGAACACCAACGATGTTCATTCCCATATCGCTCAACTTTTTGGAAATGTTCATTGTTCCATCACCGCCTATTGCAATTAACGCATCAAGATTCCACGCATCATAATTTCTTAATGCGTCGGCAGATTTATCCACAATAGAAATCTTTTTGCCGTTGGAGACCGTCCAGTGGAATGGGTCGCCTTTATTCGATGAGCCGAGAATTGTTCCGCCGCTAGCTAGAATTCCGGAAACATCTTTATTGTAAAGTTCTGTCGCTTTCCCTTCAACAAGTCCTTCAAATCCGTCGAGAATTCCCAGCACGGTTAAGCCATTGTCGTGCGCAGGCTTAGAAACGCCTCTAATAACTGCGTTCAATCCGGGGCAGTCTCCGCCGCCGGTTAAAATGCCAATTCTTTTTATTTTTCCTTTCGAAGTCATTTATAATTCCAAAAATGTTAAATACGGTTAGAAATTTTGAAATGTAACTTAGCAATTTTATGCAAAAAATCTTCGCCAAATTTTTTCTTTAGTTCCTTTGCTTTTTTTTCAACTTCAGCAGATGCGCCCTTGGGCAGTTGCAATCCCTCGAACTTTTTATGATCAAACCAGGTATTCATTGCGGCTCGAGCCAAAATTGAAGCCGCTGCAACTCCCAAATATCTTTCTCCTTTTTCTATTTGATGAGATTCAACATTTTTGCCCGCTCCGGTAAGATGCAACAATTCATTCGAGAATTTATCTGTGATGATATTACTACACTCTACGCGCGACAGCAAATTTTTTGCCGCAGTTGAATGAGACCATGTTAAAATTCTGTTCAGATTTTTGAATTTAACGTAAAGCTCGTTGTACTTTTCGGGCGCTATTAAAACAATCTCATATTTATCCGGAAAATGTTTCATTAGTTTGTGCGCAATTTCATTAATGCGGATGTCGTTTAATTCCTTGCTGTCACGCACTCCCGCTTTTTTGAGATATTCTCTGTGGGAATTCTCAAAATGAAAAGCTGCAGTTACCAGCGGTCCAAAATAATCGCCCTTACCGGTTTCATCAGTTCCAATATAATTATCCGGTTCGGCAAATTCTTCCGCAATAAATTGAATAGAGGTCTGCTCAAATAATATGTCGTTTAGCTTTGCATAAAACGGTGAATTAGGATTTCCCTGTAAAACTGTCCGCAGTCCCTTTTTACCGAAATACACCTGAACTTTAATTTTGTCTGCGCCGTGCTGTACAATAAACTCATAATTGTACAGTTTAAGCTCAATTCCGTCCACAAAGTAATTAGTGGTTACTAATTTCTTTTGAAGTTCCTGAATATGATTCTTTGCGGAAAGCTGAAGACTTGTGCTCAATTTTTTACCGGAATTGATTCTTGTGAATTTCTCTGCAAAGATACATGACACCCGGCATCATATGCAAGGAAGATTGGAGAATTGGGGCGAAGTGGGACACGCAGATGTTAAGACTACTCAGATATATGCCAATCTTGATGTACATGATTTGTCAAATGTCGTATCCCGTCTTGATTAGGTTCATAATGTTTCTAAAGCCCCGTTGGACGCGGAGGAGGTTGAGAAATTGCTGCATTAACGGGCTTATCTTCTTTTGTGAAATAAACGTATGCAGCGGCGCCTATTGCGGCGACAATTGTTCCCCGCCATGAGTAACCCCATAATCCCCAGCCCACTTCCTCAGCAGTAATTTCAATAAACAGATCATCATTATCCAATCCACCGCTGCCGAACTCCTGATCAAAATTCCAAACGATTTGTCTGTCTCTGCCGTAAAATTTTCCTTCGCCAATATCTCCGGAAA
Organism: Bacteroidota bacterium; assembly: GCA_018829545.1. Lineage (GTDB taxonomy): Bacteria > Bacteroidota > Ignavibacteria > Ignavibacteriales > Melioribacteraceae > JAHJTX01. Next base: position 3,363 of record JAHJTX010000181.1, read on the forward strand.
TAAACTTTGGGGTGTGCTTAATTTTAGAATCTGTCTTGCTTTTCATTACAATAGAAACTTCGTAATCTTCATCAGGAGCGCCGTTTAAGTCGTATTTAATTATTACGGAGTTTTCTGTGTATTCAAGCGCAGCTCTGCCTATCAATCCGCCGAGTGGAACGATGGAAGTAATTCCGTAATTATATTTAACGACATCAAACTGCGGCAGCAAATTTATCACGCGGCTGATGTTTTTATCCTTCTCAACATTTATTACTAATGTCGTATCTCTA
>JAHJTX010000182.1 GCA_018829545.1 Bacteroidota bacterium
TACGGAGTACACGCTAAGAATAGATTCAACAGTAACAGATGTGAATGGCAGAGGGATTGATTCTGATAAAGATGGTTTTGCGGATTCTTCTTTTACGATGAAATTTCATACAAGCGAAAAGGATATCTTTCCCCCTCAAATTGTTTACAGCAATCCATTAGATAATGATACACACATTGATGCAGCCTCAATTATTACCGTGGTTTTTGATGAAAAACTTAATCCAAATTCGGTTAATTCCAGCGCTTTAACGTTGTCAAACGAATTCCATACGATTGAATTTAATTATCTGTTAAGCTCTGCGATTGACGGGCGAAGCATTCTTTGTGTACAGCCTAAAGTTATTTTCGAACCAAGCAGAATGTACACTTTAAAGCTCGGCGCTGGTATAGCGGACACTCTCGGAAATTCTATCGGGCATGATAAATTTATTTCGTTCACAACTTCTAAATACGAATACGACGAAATTAAAATGATAGATAATTTTACAAATCCGGGCGATTGGCAGCAGCCGAGTTACAGCGGTTCCACAAAAGGAATTTTGGAAGCCGGCACTCACTTTGAATTTACCGATATCATTTATCTCCCGTCAATAAGTTCTAGGAAGGCGGCAAAGCTTTCTTATCTGTGGGACGAAAGCGCAACTACACACATGATTAGAGAGTACTTAAAAGGCGGAACTCCTCAAACGACTTATTTTGATACTAGTTATGTGCTTCAGAGTTATGTTTACGGAGACGGCAGTAATAATCAGTTGAGATTCTGTATTGACGAATATACTGGAAGCGCTTGGGGAGATCATGAAGTTTCTCAATGGACAACAATAGATTGGCTCGGCTGGAAATTAGTTGAATGGCAGCTTAACGATCCGGGCAGCGTTGGTTCGTGGATTGGCGATGAAAAACTAACAGGCGTGTATTATAGAATCGATAGTTATCAATTAACAAAAACTCAAGATGGCTCTGCTGCGGGTGTAATTTATTTTGATGAATTACGCGCTGTAAAAAAATCTTTTGATGTTACGGATATTGATGAAGCGGAGAATTCACATCTAACAAGTTTTACTCTGGAACAGAACTACCCTAATCCGTTCAATCCGAGAACGGTTATAAAATTTCAAGTTCCAAGTTCCAAGTTTGTCAAGCTGCAAGTGTTTGATTTGCTGGGGAGAGAAATTCAGACGTTGGTAAACGAGCAGAAACCCGCCGGAAATTATGAAGTAGTTTTTGACGGCAGCGGATTAGCCAGTGGATTTTATATTTATAAACTGCAATCAGGCGGCGCGACCCTCAGCCGCAAGATGTTGCTTTTGAAGTAATTTATTGCTTTGAAAGTAATCCCGATTTTTTGTATCGGGGCTGCTGCTAAAATAAAATCATGCAGCCCCGCAATGTCTTAAGCGGGGCTGTTGATCAAATAATTTGACGTAGTAGTTAAACCTCGAAGGCTGCTGTTTTTGACCTTCGAGGTTGCACATAACGCTACTTCAAGAGCAAACTTTTATTTGTATCCTTCTGCATAAATCCTATAAAAACAGATTCCGGATGCAAGCTTTTGTCCATAATCATTAATGCCATTCCAATCAACGAAATAATATCCGGCTTTCTTTTCCTAGTTTACCAGATTCCGAACTTGCTGCCCAGAATCCCAAACCTCGAAGGTCAAAAAAAAAGACCTTCGAGGTTTTCTTGAATTGAGAAAAACTTCCGCGAAAATCCGTTTTATCCGTGTCATCCATGTTCCAATTGATTCAAACTCACCGGACTTACTTCCCCAAATCGCTGGTAATAAAAGTAGCCGTTACTTTTATATTGTTGTCAACTTTTCCTACAGCCATTGATGGAACTTCTACGCCGTAATCGCTAAGCTTAGTAAAACAGCTATGCTTCAAATTTTGGCGATTTCGCTTTTTATAAACTCTTCTGTGGCACTTATCATAAAAATCTTTAATTTGCCAGTGTACTTTTAAATATTCTAAATATAACAGGGGGTTATATGAAGTTTAGCAAGTTGTTCACTTTTTTTCTCATTTTAATTTTTACTGGAAATTTTATTGCACAGACAGACCGCAATACCATTGATAACAGGTATAAGTGGAATTTATCCGATCTTTATTCTTCTGTAGATGATTGGCACGCGGCAAAGGTAAATATTGAATCTAGAGTCAACGATATCTCGAAGCATCAAGGAAAACTTGGCGAGAGCGCTTCAAATCTTTTTTATACCATGGACACTTATTACAAATTGATTAAAGATTATTATAAGCTGTCGGTGTATTCAAACAGATTGAAAGACGAAGATTTGAACATAAGCGAGAATGAATCTCTTGCTCAGTTGTCTTCTAATTTGGGAACGAAAATCTCAGAGACATCTTCGTTCATCGATCCGGAAATACTAAAAATTGCTCCGGAAAAAATTAAGTTGTTTTATTCGGAATCTCCCGAATTACTTGAGTACAAAACCGTTATTGATGATATTCAAAGACTGCGGGCACACACATTAAGTGAAAGTGAAGAAAAAATTCTTGCAAGTTTTGGATTGGTAACAGGCACGCCGGGCAATGTTTACAGCATATTTGACAATGCGGAAATGCCCCGCCCAACTGTAAAACTAGCCGATGGAAAAGAAGTTGAGTTAAATTCTTCCAACTACGTTAAATACCGCGGATCGGAAAACCGCGATAACAGAGCTTTAGTTTTCGATGCATTCTTCAACAATATCGGCAAATTTAAAAATACAATCGGCGCTAACCTTGCCGGAAAAGTTAAGTCCGATTTTATTTACGGAAAGAACCGTAACTATGCAACAGCTCTTGAATATTCGCTTGACAGATTTAACATTCCAACAGATGTTTATAAAAATTTAATTACGGAGATACACAACAGTCTGCCGACACTTCACAGATTCTTAGCTTTAAAACAGAAAATGCTCGGATTAGATCAGCTTCACTATTACGATTTGTACACATCAATTGTGGACAAAGTTGAATTAAATTATACCGTTGAAGAAGGGCAGGCAATCATTCTTGAATCATTAAAACCGCTTGGCAGCGATTACATTTCAACTGTTAAAAAATCTTTTGATGACCAATGGATTGATTATTATCCAAACAAAGGAAAAAGAAGCGGCGCGTATTCATCCGGCTCAGCATACGATGTTCATCCGTATATTTTAATGAACTGGACAGACGATTACAATTCTGTTTCAACACTTGCGCACGAGCTTGGTCACACAATGCATTCGTATTATTCAAACAAAAATCAGAATTTTGCTAACTCGAACTATTCAACTTTTGTCGCAGAAATCGCTTCAACATGCAACGAAGACTTGCTGAATAATTTCATGGTGCAAAAAGTTAAATCTGATAAAGAGAAAATCTTTTTACTCGGCAGCTATCTTGAATTACTACGAACAACTATTTTCCGTCAAGTTCTTTTCGCAGAATTTGAATTGATAATTCACGAAAAAATTGAAAATAGTGAGCCGCTTAACGGCGAAATTATGAGCTCGCTTTATTACGATTTAGTGAAAAAATACTATGGACATGACGAAGGCGTTTGCATAATTGATCCTTACGTTGCTTACGAGTGGGCTTATATTCCTCATTTTATAGGATACTCTTATTACGTTTATCAATACTCAACCTCGTTGATTTACGCAACCGCTTTTGCGCAGAAAATCATAAACGAAGGTCAGCCTGCAGTTGATGCGTATTTCAATATTCTTAAGGGCGGAAGCTCCGATTACCCAATCGACTTAATAAAAAAAGCCGGATTAGACCCGCTGTCTTCAGAGCCTTTTGAATTGGTTATGGCTAAAATGAATTCTGTTATGGATCAGATTGAAGAGATAATAAAATAAACTGCTAGTCTGCTTAGGTCAAGTTGAAAGTTTTTTAAGTTTGCATAGCCACGAGCTTTAGCTCGTGGGCTAAATAGAACTCCAAACTTAAGGCTTTAGCCAAAAAATGGGCTGTTTTTTGTGGCTAAAGCCGATATTTATTTACTTTATCATCCACGAGCTAAAGCTCGTGGCTATTCAATTGAATCTTTTGCGTAAGGTGAGTATTAACTTGTTTTAAGCAGATAAGCAGTTAAAATAATTTGGTTGATTAGCGTCTTGAGTCCTAGTGGCAATTATTGCCTCTAGGACTCAAAGACATAAAAACTTTTCGCGCTAACTTTTCTTTAGTAATCCCTCAATATGCTTAACATAATTAACTGCGCCCCCAGCTTGGTAGCCTGTTTTAGCAATTAAATTTCCTTTGCTGTCTAAAACCACAATTGTGGGAAATCCCCTTACGCCGTATTTCCAAGCTAAATCTTGATTGTATTTTTTAACAGCTTCGCTCTGCGGAATGCCTCTAGGAAAATCCAACATTACGAGCACTAAATTTTCTTTAGCATAATTCTCAAATTCTTTTTGATTGAAGACTTCTCCGCTTAAGCGTTTGCACCAAATGCACCAATCCGAGCCGGTGAAGTTCACAAGAACGGCTTTCTTTTCTTTCTCGGCAATTTTTACAGCTTCTTCTAAATTTGTTTCCCATTTTAAGTTTTTATTTCCCTGAGCTACATTATCGCTTGAATCGAGCATTAAAAAGCCCAAAATTGCAATAAATGTGAACCCAATTGTTACTCCTGCTATTTTCTTTTTCATATCAATATTTCCTTTCCAGAATTTTTTTGAATTTACTTTTTTCTTTGCCAATAGAATCTCCGAAATAATAAATTTAATTTGTGCAAATATGATGCTGTAAACCTTTATGCGTTTCAAAATATTTGGATTTATTCCAAAATTAATTTAACAAAAGCAATACAAATATGTTGTCTTGAATCCGACAAATTAATAGATGCAACTAAAACTTTAGCTGTGATCACTTTATTGAATTTCAGAGAGATCATTTATTGTTAAATTAGAGTGATTATTTGTCGAGCAAAAAGCATTAAATAAATTGAGGTTTTAATTGGAAGGTAAAATTGTTTTAGTGACAGGCTCAACAGCCGGAATTGGGCTGCAAACTGCAGTTGATTTAGCCTTGTTGGGAGCTGAAGTATTAATTCATGGCAGGAATGAAGAGAGGTGTATTAATGCGCAGAATTTTGTTTTAAGAGAGACGGGAAAATCGTGCAGATATTTTACTGGCGATTTGTCATCTTTTGAATCAATTGGAAAAATGGCAGATAATATTTTAAGTGATTATGAACGACTGGACGTGCTTATCAACAACGCCGGAATTTACATGAACGAAAAGATGATTTCAAAAGATGGATTTGAAATGACTTTTGCGGTGAACCATTTAGCGCCGTTTTATCTAACAAACCTCCTTCTCGATTTGCTTAAAAAATCCGGTTCGGGAAGAATTATAAATGTGAGTTCAGTTGCACATCTTCGGGGGAAAATTGACTTCCATAATCTTAACGCCGAAAAACATTTTGACGGTTACGGAGTTTATTCGATGTCAAAACTCGCAAATGTACTTTTTACAAATTACCTCGCTGAACGTTTAAAAGATGACGTTGTTACAGTGAATTCGCTGCATCCGGGAGTTATTACAACAAAACTGCTTAAAGCGGGGTTCAACATGTGCGGAGCAAGTTTACAAGAAGGCGCAGCAACTTCCGTTTATCTTGCGTCGTCGGATGAAGCGAGAAATGTTACCGGCAAATATTTTGACAAAAGCCGGATTGCAGTTTCATCATCGGACTCGGTAAATATTGATATTCAAAAGAGATTATGGGAAGTAAGCGAAGAAATTACGGGTGTGAAATATTGGTAAGATAAGGATGGTGAATGCAGCTAGGGAGAAATGATGGAGACTGGGACTATGACTAAAAAAAGATGGTAAATACGCAGAGAGGTTTTACATATTTGTAATGAACAAATCGTGAAAATATATTATTTGCTGATCTTACGCACTTCGTGGTTTCTTTGTGACTTGGTGGCAAAAGAAAAGATGACAAATTGAGCCTCAAAGGCACGAAGTCACTAAGTTTTGTAAAGGAAAATTCATTGGAATCCTATTCATGCGTTAGGTGAGTTATTTATTTTCACTCAACTCAGTTATCTCGCATTTCGTAATTCAAAATATTATCTTTACAAAAAGATCAGGGCGTAACAAGCAAACTCTGCTTATTTCATCGAAAACTAAAGACGATATTGAACTGTTGACGAACCTTGTTAGAAAAATGGGTCTTAAAGCAAAGCTTTTGTCTGAAAATGATAGAGAAGATATTGGATTATTATAAGCAATGCTGCAGGTAGACCGTTCAGAGAAAGTTCCTTCTCAGACAATTAAGAACAAGCTTAAAGCTAAATGCGAGTAGAGTTTCTTTGCATTATGAAATTGCCGATGATTTTCCTGAAATCAGAATAGTAATTATTGGTTAGAAAAGGAGGGTCGTAAAATTAGCTCAGAAAAAACCGACTAAGATCATGACAAGGACAATGATGAAGATTTACTATTGATATTCAGCTACTCCACAGCTTCAACGGATAATGCTAAATTATAGTTGTCGCCGTATCGTCGCGAAATAGTAGCAAAGTAAAAACACGGAAAACGCTGCTGTTCCAAAAGAGGGAAACAGAGGAATGTGAATTAAGAGTGAGCTTAGTTTGCTCTGAACAACCAATCAGTTCTTAATCAATCGGTACTGTTTCGCCCGGAAGCATGATGATTTTCTTTTGGGAATTACTTTTATCAACAGATTGCAAATTAACTTCAGTTTCATCTAAGGACATTAGCAGAATTCCGCTTTCATTTATTTCGAGAAATACATTCACTCTCTTTTCAAATCTTATTTCTTTACCGCTTAATTCTATTCTATCAGCATCGAGCAAAATTAGCTTTGAGGAGTTATTATAAATCAATAGTGAAGCGTTGGAAGTAAAATCAAGTTGCTGCGATTTAATACTGCCGTTTTTAATTATTTGCCAATCAAACAGCTTATTAGTTTCCGCATCTTCAAGAAGTCTGCTATCGAAGTGCGAAAACGGATAAAGCAAAGTAGTAAAAGTAAATTCCCTTTTGCCGTTCACGTTAAATAGAGAACTGCCCTTACCTCTAAAAGAGTTTTGATTAATTTCATATTCTGCTTCTCGCAACTGAATTATTTCTAATCCGCTTCCGTTGGAGAAAGTTGACCGCAAATGATTTCTTGAAAGAGTATTATAATGCCCCTGCCAGATTTGTTGATATGAATGCTCTGCATCCGACACAAATTTATCGCGGACAATCCAGAATCCATCTTTCACAAATAAAATTTCTCTAGTATAATTTATTCCCTTTTTGTCATAGCCGTTGTGTGTGCCGGAGAAATAATCAAACGAATCATTGGTAATCCATGCTTTTCTTTTTGGCTGCGGAAGATCGAGCCATTTCCCGAATCCCGAGTTACCTTCGTTTGGTTTCCACTCAACTGTTTGAGGAATCGAGTCTGCAATTGCAACGTTTTTAACCCATGAACTTTTGAAAAATGGAAAGTCGGGCAAGAAATAACGCACTTGATAATTCGGCAGAATTACATTCCCGTTAGAGTAAGCGACAATTCCGAGCATATCAGCGTGTTGATGATCTGGTTTTTTCTCCGAGAGCCCGCAAGTAACAATCATATATTTACTACTCTCTTCCCATCCGTTGCGCATGGCATAATATCCGGTGGTTTCCAAAGCGATTGATTTATTCTTGGGCGTTTTTTTGCTCTTGTTTTCATTCCGAATATCATCGTCAACAAACCAGAATTTATCTCCGCAAATTTCTTTTGAAGCAAAATAGTCAAACTCTCCATTCTCGAATAGAATTGACCCAAGATTCATTACCGATGTTAACTTATTAAATTCACCCCAGGGCTCATCAGTGTCATCCTGGAGGACCGGAAGAGTATTATCCGGCATTGCAATTTGTGCAAGCGATTCAAACATCAAATAGAATTTTTCTTCAAATACTTCGGGAAGCTCTAATTTATTTTTTTTTGCAAGTTGATAAATGTAAAAATAGTTGTCAATGTCGCCCTTATGGTAATGAACGGAACGTTCAAACTGAAATCCGTCATCGTTAATTTCCTTTTGCAAATGCTCAGTCAATCCACCAATCGCCGTGTTTAACCATTCATCCGAAAACTTAAATTCAGGAAACAAAATTGCGATTTGAGCTAATGCCATCAATCCTTTTGTGTGATGATTTCCGTAGCGGAATTTTTTTGTTCCATCATAAAGCACACTTCCGTGATACAAAAACGTTATAATAAGTTCAATTTGATTGTGCTTTGAAAATTTTTCGGACGCCAAATAACCGTTGAATGCAAACAACCAATTGTGAATACGATAACCCGCCCTAAATACTTCGAACACAGCATTTCCGCCGGTTTCATATTCGTTATTAATAAATGCGGAATTGAGTGATTTTACTTGCGTTACAAAGTAGTTGAGATATTTTTCTTCCTCACCCTCAAGATAAAATCGAAACATCATATCCGCGGCCCTTTGCTGACGGGCAAGATGGCGGAGTTCATAAGCAGTTACAGACTCCCCGCGTAGATCTTCAAACGGTATCTTCCATCGTACATTTGCGGGGTACTTTATTATCTGCTCATTTGAACGCTTAACATTTTTTATCACTTCATCGGGATATCTAGCAGCATATTCAGAAAATTTGGTGTTGAAATTCTTCCAATTGAAAAAATACCGCTCACCTAATTTATCCTTTAAATATGCGGCAAGCAGTTCCAAGGCGTCATCATTTTTTTGATTCTTCACCGCGGCATAATATTCACTTAACTCTGGAATACCTTCTTTCACCAAATGAAGAATTTCATATTTGCTAAGAATTATTTCGGGTTTTACTTTCTGCGCAAGCAAACCGCTTCCCAAAGCAGAAAGAAAGCAAATTAAACTTATTGTTGATAGTCTTTTTTTGTTTTTCATAATCATTTACAAATTATCTGATTAAAATCATTTTACGACTTAATGAATACCCGTTGCTCGAAAGTGTGCAAAAATATATTCCGCTGCTTAGATTACCTCCGTTAAACACAATGCTGTACTCACCTGAATTTAATTCGGAGCATACTAAAGTTTGAATTTCTCTTCCAAGTAAGTCATGCGCTTCCAACTTGACAAACTTGGAATTTGGAATTCGAAATTTTATTACTGTGCTTGGATTAAACGGATTCGGATAATTTTGCGACAAATAAAATCCATTTGGTATTACTTTCATTTCCGCGCTTACGCCTGTGGAAATATAATTCGCAAGTAGACCAACGTCATTTGCTGTCAGCGGTTTTCGCAAAACACTTTCTTCGGAATATTCATCTGCGCCTACCAAAACAATATTAGCGCATTGTCGAAAATCGAAATATGTGCCGCCGGTTAATTCAACTCCACCTTTTGTCTGCGCTTTAACTACAATGGGATTCCCCTGCACTCCGCTATTCGTTACTGTAATTGATGTGCCTGCATCATATTTGCCGTTGGCTACTTCAACAGTATCACCTGGCGAAGATGTATTTATTGCGTCCCTCAGTTTTTTTATGTCCGTAATAATTGTCTTTTTACTAAGTGCATAATTTCACAAATACAGTGACGTATAAAATAATGGCTAAATGTATTAGCTCTGTCAATAAGTTAACAAAAGTATAATAACTAATCTAGGGTATTTACTTCCTGCCACTA
>JAHJTX010000020.1 GCA_018829545.1 Bacteroidota bacterium
GCAGAAATGAAACCCAAACAGTCAAATGCTATTGAAATAAATGTTAACACCAAATGGTTAGAAAGCAACTTCCCTTGCATGGTTGGCTGTCCTGTTGGAACAGAAGCCGGCAGGTATGTAAACTTAATTGCACAAGGAAAGTATGCTGAGGCATATAGAATAGCAAGAAAACCAAATCCATTTGCTTCAATATGCGGAAGAATTTGTGCAGCGCCATGCGAAGATGCATGCCGTAGAGGAAAATTGGACGCACCTATTGCTATTAGAGCATTAAAAAGATTTGTAACCGAGCGTTTCGGCGTTGAAAGTCTTATTGATATTCTCAAATTACAAGACAGCATCAAACCTAAAATTAAAAACAAGAATAAATTAGTTGCAGTAATTGGAGCCGGTCCGGCGGGGCTAGCCTGTGCTCATGATCTTGCTTTGCAAGGGTACAGCGTTACTGTTTTTGAGAAACATTCCGTTCCCGGCGGAATGTTGCGGCTTGGTATTCCTGAATACCGTTTGCCAAGAGAATTAATACGTTTGGAAATTAACTCTATTCTTAGTTTAGGAATCGAATTAAAATTGGGAAAAGAGTTAGGAAAAGATTTTTCGCTCGATGATTTAAAAGAGAACGGTTATGAAGCTGTTTTTCTTTCTGTCGGAGCTCATAAAAGTCGTGCTTTGAATATTGAAGGTTCTGATTCCGACGGAGTTTTATACGCAGTAGATTATTTGTTAAATATTAATCTTGGCTACAAGGTTGAGCTGGGAGAAAAAATTGTAGTTATCGGCGGCGGTAATGTTGCCTTCGATGTAGCAAGAAGCGCAATTCGTCAAGAAAAAATTGAACCGCTCGCTTCTTCGGATATAACTGCGGCTTTAGACGTTGCGCGTTCGGCAGTACGATTCGGTGCAAAAAAAATAGACATGGTTGTTCTTGAACCGCGCAATCAGATGCTTGCCGGTGAAGAAGAAATTGAACAAGCGCACGAAGAAAGAATATCTATCCAAAATTCAATCGGACCCAAAAGAATTATTACCAAAAACGGTCGCGTTACCGGTCTTGAAGTGATGGATGTTTCTTCTCTTTATGATGAGAACGGAAGATTCAATCCCAAGTTTGTTGAAGGAAGTGAAAAGATAATTGAAGCTGATTCAATTGTAATTGCAATTGGTCAAAAACCGGAATTGGATTTTATTTCTCCTCACCATGGTATCGAACTAACTAATTTCGGAACTATAAAAGTAGATCCATCATCATTATCAACATCTGCAAAAGGAATTTATGCCGGCGGTGATGCTGCTTTCGGACCAAGATTAGCCATCATGGCTATTGCCGATGGACGCAACGCAGCGAAATCAATAGATGAATATTTATCGGGTGGAAGTTTATCTTCGGATGAAATCAAAATAACAGCGCTTAATACTTATGATTATTCTCCTATCCGCGGCTACACTCAAATTCAAAGACAACCGGCACCTGTTCTTCCGATTCAACGTAGAGTTGGGATAGCACAAGTAGAACTTTGTTACGATGAGGAATTCGCACAATTAGAAGCAAGCAGATGTTTACGCTGTTGGGAAAACACAATATTTGAAGGCGATCCGGAATTTGGTACTGAATGTATCTTGTGCGGCGGATGTGCTGACGTTTGTCCGGAGAACTGCATTGATATTATTCCAAGATCAAAAATAGATTTCAATCTTATAAATGCTAATTCCGTTGCAGAAGAACCTGCTTCGCAAGGCGAGTTGGAAGCAATCGGATACTCCGAAGATCAAAAAGGAATGGTAATCATTAAGAATGAAGAAATTTGCATCCGCTGTGGTTTATGTGCAAAACGGTGTCCGGCAGGAACAATAACCATGCAATCATTCGAACGTATGTCAGCATAAATTTAATAAAAAAACAAAGAGCACTAATGAATGACGATAAAATAAACGAAAATAATTCGGAAGAAAACGTTCCTAAAATCTGCCGAAGAAAATTTCTTAATACAATGGGAAATACAGCAACCGGAATTGTTCTTTTAGGCGGTTTAGGAGTAACACTCGATTTCTTAAAACCAAATGTGATACTTGAGATTCCGAAAGAGTTCAAAGTTGGACCAATTGATTCAATTCAACCCAACTCTGTAATCTATGAACCGGAACAAAAAGCTTTTGTAGTTCGCGATGAGCAAGGTTCTTTTTATGCGCTCTCTGCAGTTTGCACTCATTTGGGTTGCACAACTAAATGGAATGCTTCTGGAATAGGTGGAAATCCTAAAGCGATTATCTCATGCCCTTGTCATGGAAGTCTTTTTAATAAAAAAGGAGAATTGATACAGGGACCCGCACAACGAGGATTGGATAAATTCCGCCTCCGCCTTGAAGATAACCAATTAGTAGTTAATACTTCTGAAATAGTTTCTGATGAAGAAATGATTTTGAAAACATAATACTGATAATTAAAGAAAACATTATGAAATTTTTTTATTGGATAAGTCAAACAAAAATTTGGGAATCGGTTTTTAGAACTAAATTGCCGATATCTACAAACCTTGATAGAGCATTAGTAATATTTAATAGTCTTTCTCTTCATATTCATCCAATTAAAGTTCGGGAAAGGGCGATTAAGTTCACTTATACTTTTTACCTCGGAATGATAAGCTTCTTTCTATTTCTTGTTCTTACCATTACTGGAATATTATTAATGCTTTACTATCAACCTGCAATCCCAAACGCATATGAAAATATGAAAGATCTTAAGTATGTAGTTTCAAACGGAAACTTTTTACGAAACATGCACAGATGGTCTGCACACCTAATGGTAATTTCTGTTTTTCTTCACATGCTAAGAGTTTTTTTTAAAGGGGCTTACCGTCCTCCACGCCAATTTAATTGGATCGTTGGAGTGGTGTTATTGATAATCACACTTCTTTTAAGCTACACAGGATATTTGCTTCCTTACGATCAATTATCTTATTGGGCAGTTACTGTCGGCGCAAATATTGCCCGGTATGTACCGCTCATTGGGGAAGAACTTAGTTTCTTGCTGCTTGGCGGGAATAATATTGGAGAATATACTTTGGTACGATTCTACGTTCTTCACTGCGTAATCCTTCCGGCATTTATGGTAATGTTAATTGCGTTTCACTTTTGGAGAATTAGAAAAGACGGCGGCTTGCTATGATGAATGAAGAATTGTTTCAAGTTGAAGAATCATCCGATTCAAAAGTTGTTACCAGAAGAGTAGCTGTTTTCCCTCAAAAAACTCCTGTCAAATTTGAGCAGCAGCGACCACCGGAAAAAATAGTGATGACCTTTCCCAGCTTGATTATAAGGGAAGTGATTTGCTTTCAAGTTGTAGTAATTGTTTTGGTGATAATTTCTCTTCTCTTCGATGCACCGCTTGAAGAACTTGCAAACCCGCAAAACACACCCAACCCCGCAAAAGCCCCATGGTATTTTTTAGGGCTTCAGGAACTGCTTCACGTTTTTCCTCCTGTAGTAGCAGGAGTGTTAATCCCGTTTTGTGTGATTGTTGCTTTAGTAGTAATACCTTATTTCGAAATAAATATTAAACGAGAAGGTTTATGGAAGGAAAATCAAAAGAAAACTTTTATAATTTTTTCATCAATTATTTTTATGCTTGTATTAATTTTGATCTTCTTCGATGTCTTTTCGATTGCAGTCCCAACACTTTTGATTTACGCCCTTGCCGTTCTTCCATATTTTGTAAAAAAGAAATCTCCTTTTATCAATTGGTTGTCGCAGCTTTCGCTGGCTGAATGGATTATGACATGGTTTGCACTCGTTTCGTTAATTTTGATATTTATTGGAACCTACTTCAGAGGACCAGGCTGGAGCTGGGTATATCCATGGTAATTATTCTATTCTAAAAGGATTACACAGAAATGAAAATTGATCGATTAAGAAAAATATATGCAGTAACGAGTGTTCTTTTTCTTGTTGCTTTAGCCATCTCTCCGTTAAAAGATTATTTCACTGAGTGGAGATCAATTCAAAAAAACTTCAATGATTCCGCAGAAAAATTGCCGGTTAAAGTCAATCCGGTTAATATTGGTTTACAACAGATCTGGAACAGAGAATTGAATACAATTGACCGGTGCATTACATGTCATTTAGGTATTTCTAACAACAAGTTGAAAATGAGTAATCAACCTTTTAAGACTCATTCAAAAATTTATCATGATATTGAAAAGCTCGGATGCACGATTTGTCACGAAGGTCAAGGGCTGGCAACACGATACGAAGAAGTCCATCTTCCAACGGAATTTTGGGATCAGCCGATTTTACCAAATCGTTACATAGAATCTTCTTGCGGAAAATGCCACATCGGCGAGAAATTATCTTCTACGCCAACATTAAATAAGGGGAGAGAATTAATTGAAAAACTCAATTGTGCTTCTTGCCACGATATTCCCGGAATTAAAAAAAGCTACACTCTTACACTAGATGGTATAGGAAACAAAGTTCTTAACAGAAATTGGATTTTAAGTTGGTTAAAAAATCCTAAGCATTATCAGGATAACGCCTCAATGCCAAATTTTCTTCTCACAGAAAAAGAAATTGTTTCGCTTACAGATTTTTTAATGAGTTTCAAATCATTTGGAGAAGGAATAAATCTTGAACCACTTCCCGATGTATATCATAAAAATAAAACAAACGAAGATTTTATCGCTTTAGGGCAAACCCGTTTTCGTGAAGCGCGTTGTATCAGTTGTCATTCGGTAGAAGGCAAAGGCGGAAAACTTGCAATTGATTTATCAAAAGTTGGGTCGAAAGCTAAAGCTGAATGGATTTATAATTACATCAAGAATCCTAGGAAATTTCAATCAAAAATTGAAATGCCTCAATACGGTTTGTCAGATAATGATGTTGCCGCAGTAACAGCTTATTTAGAATCAGAATTTGTTGACTGGGATAATGATGAAAATGAATCAAGAGATCATACTCCTTTACCAAATTTTTTTGAAGAGGGTTTGAGGGTTTTCAACACTTATAATTGTGGTGGATGCCACACGCTATCGGCAAAAGGAATAACAGATAATCGCGGACCGGACCTTACAGCCATCGGCAGTAAAAAACTTTATCAAATTGATTGGGGAAAAGCGGATGTTAATTATACAATTTATAACTTTTTAGAATCAAAAATTCGTGAACCCAGAGTTTTCGATGAAAGTGCCCGGATGCCTCAGTTTTCTTTGAACGAAGATGAAGTAACTGCAATAACAACATATCTTCTCTCACTCAAGCAAACAAAACTTCCGGCAAATTTTATTCGTAAAGTAGATGAGCGAACACTAAACTCAGTGCAAGGGGAAGCAGGAAAAATATTTCAAAAGTATAGCTGCTTCAAATGTCATTCGCTCAACTATGCCGGCGGCAGTATGGCGCCCGACCTTACCATTGTTGGAAGCCAACTTAACACAAAATGGATGAAGGAATATTTTAAAGTTCCTTATTCTATCCGTCCAATTGTTGAGGAACGCATGCCGAATTTATTTATCAGCGAGAAAGAGGTTGAAACTCTTCTTAATTATTTTAACACTATTCTAATATCTGATAGTTTAGAAATTCCTAACGGACTCTTGCAGAACAGAGCAGAAGAAAGAGGAAAAGGTCTTTTCAAAGAAAAATATGGATGCCAAGGCTGTCATATTATTGAAGGGGAAGGGGGTTATGTAGGTACCCCATTAGATGATGCCGGAGATAGGCTTAAACCCGCTTATTTATTTAGTTGGTTGATGAATCCACAAAAATATAAACCAAATACAATTGAACCGCGAACAGGTATGTCTGCTCAAGAAGCATTTGATATAACTAGCTATCTGTTAACCTTCAAGAAACCGGGGAAACAATGAAAAAGATTTTTTTGATTTTTCTATTATTTATTTTGAGTTTATTTTTTATCACTACATGTGAAACTGACTCAGAAAAAAAAATCCCTAATCTAACTTCGGATACTGCAAATTCTTATTCTTCTCCATTGGCTAAAGGAAATATTTGGATTAATTACAACTACGACCAGCGCAAGGGAAAAAGATTATTCGAGCATTACTGTTCTGTTTGTCATGGCGTTGGCGGTGCGGGAGACGGTTTTAATTCTTATAATCTTGATCCAAAACCAAAAAGTTTTAGAGACAGCGTTTACATGTCGAATCTATCCGACGCTAATCTTCTACAAATCATAACATTGGGCGGGCAGAGTACGAATAAATCCACGTTGATGCCGGCTTATTCTCATACACTTTCAGAAATACAAATAGAGAGGTTAGTTAAGTTCATTCGAACATTACTTGAGAAGGGGAGTTGAGTTTTACTAGTTGTCACGCAAAGCGGCAGTCTATAGAACGGATTCACCCCGTGGAATAAATTAAGAATCAAATTGTTTCAAAAACACAAATGCTATTCCACGGGGTAAACAGCTTGCCCCGCTTGCGGGGGATTTTCACGGATGGAAATAATTTAAATTAGTGTTTTCCCAAGTGTCTGGCTTAATAGAAATTCCAATTTATTCCTTCCAGTACTAAAATTTAATTTGAAAATTGATCAAGATGTTTTAGAAAAACAGAAGATCAACATTCAAGTTGCCTATTTATGCATAATACTTGCACAACGTTTTGGGGGTTAAAGAAAAGGGGTAGCTTAGAAGCATTCGCTGTCAACCTACGACAAAGGTA
>JAHJTX010000183.1 GCA_018829545.1 Bacteroidota bacterium
ATATAGCCGAATTCCAAAAGGGCTTTAGCCCAATGCTCTGCTGCAAATAAAATGCAATATATAAATTTGCCGCTTTAATAAAATCACTCTATAATTAGAAAAGAGCCAAACTTTTTTACCAAAAATATCAAAAAGATTAGCCGTCTCCAAAATCTGATTGATAAAGAGGGAGCCGTTCTCGAAAGAACGGCTTGTTTTTGGTATGGGATTACATACTCTAGGGTTACATAGAATCGTGATAGTAATGATACAATTCCGATTCTCTTAGTTTGGAAAAAGTCCTTTCTTGTCGTGACACTCGCGGCGCCACAATGCTGATTCTACCTACCCCGTAAGGATCCCTTATCCTATTTCTGGAAATGGGAATAGGTAAAGGCGAGCTCTTCTCTGATTTTAGTATCTTTTTGAAATAAATATTATTGTAATTCAGTTTATCATGCATATTTGGATGAATATAATATTTAATTCGCCAAGATATGTAGGCTACCGTAGTTCCAAAGACTAAAGCCAACCCAAAAATCAGCAAGCTTGAGTAGACTACTGGTGAAAGCGTCATAATAGGTCTCCGTATTTAGTGATAAGTATTTTCAATTTTCATATATGAGTCCACTGCAAAAAGGAGCTTAAATCGAATTTGAGAAAGAATTGAAAACCGTTGAAACGGTTCGCCAATTCTCTAAGTTGTTGTTAACCCACGACTTAAGTCGTGGGTTAGCTAAACTCAGTTGTGATCCTTTTAACCGTTTTAACGGTTTATTTGCTTTTTGGAGTAGACTCATATATAGTTTTCCAATTTTCATACCAATAAATAGTTGATTTTTATGCTGTAAATCAAAGCTACTCAGCGGACTCACACTGGAAGTGAGACATTGTCTCATATTGAGCCTAACTTTTTTCTCCAATAGGTGAATTCCAAAATTTGCATAATACATATACGGAAGTGAAGTATATAGCTTTCTTAAGAGATTCGAACAAACTTTATTGTGAGCGACTTTTAAATTATCTTCCCCATCTCATTTTGAGGATCTAAATGATGCAGCCCATTTGGGTCGAATTCTTCAAATTTCAGTCGTGAAACGATGACCATCAGCATAAATTTTTAATAATCGCAAAGATTTTTTAAAGGTTTTGCGAAGAGTTTACTTTTGTTTTAAATAAAAATTTCGATAAATTCCAACGCTCTAAAATATTTATTTACAATAATTTAGTAGGATTTGCTAATGACTAAGGCTGATATCGTAGAGAAGGTTGCATCCGGTACCGGATTAACAAAGTTGGAAACCGAAGCAATCATCGAAGGATTTCTTAGCACCGTAATACAATCTTTACGCGATGGAAAAGGAATAGAAATTCGGGGCTTTGGTAGTTTTAGAGTCAAAAAGAAAAATGCTCGCTTCGCAAGAAATCCAAGAACCGGCGAGAAGGTTTATGTTGAAGAACATTTTGCGCCGGTATTTAAGTTTTCAAAGGATTTTAAGGGTGCGGTAGATAGAGGAATGAAGGATAACGAAAGTTGATGGAGAAAGGGTAAGTAGAGTTGAGCAAAAAAAACTTAAGAGAGAAAACTGCAGCAGTACCAAAAGCTAAGGAAATCAGCACCACCAAACTTGTATATTTAATACTTGGGTTAGGATTCGTTGGAATGATTATACTATATTCCACCGATACTTTTCAAACGCCAAAAGCTATACAGAACTTTAGCGGCAGCCAAAATCAAAACATGAACGATCCTCACGCGGGAGCTAATCTTTCTAATCTTCAAGAGATTAAAAGATTGGAAGGCATCGTTAACGCCAATCCGAATGATTTAAGCACACTAGTGAAATTAGCGCATCTTTTGAACGACTCCGGATTTTTCCCAAAAGCGATTGAGAATTACAAAAAATATTTGGCGCAAAAACCTAACGATGCAGATGTTATAGTTGATATGGGTGTTTGCTATTTTGAAACGAAAGATTTTAATACAGCTATTGCCACAATGAAAAGCGCTCTTAAGGTAAATCCAACGCATCAGATTGCACATTTTAATTTAGGAATTGTAAACTTTTCTGCCGGCAATTTAAACGAAGCAATTAGCTGGTGGAAAAAAACTATTGAGATTAACCCGATAAGCGAAGTTGCGGTAAAAGCAAAAGAATTAATAAATCAACATTCACAGGAGAAATAATTATGCCGTGTGGTAAAAAGAGAAAACGTCATAAAATGTCTACTCACAAACGCAAAAAAAGATTGCGTAAAAATAGACATAAAAAGAAATTAAGATAGCGATCTAAGCCAACTTAGCTCAGTTGGTAGAGCAATTCATTCGTAATGAATAGGTCGCCGGTTCGACTCCGGCAGTTGGCTCG
>JAHJTX010000184.1 GCA_018829545.1 Bacteroidota bacterium
AATTACAATTTATGTGGCTGCTGAGTAGTAACTTTATTTTTAATATATCGTCCTTACGGGACTAATTACAAAAATGTTAAGTCACAATATTTATGAAAATATGTACTTAGCAAGTCTTTCAGAATAATATTTTACCGGATTGGCTTCCTGAAGAAATATGATATCAGGGTCCAACTCCTTAATTTGTGAAACCAGAATATTGAATCGCTCTCCTTTGCGTGTTTTTGTTTCATAATCACCCATTCTAAATACACCGTTGTAATTCAACCCCGACCAAACGTTTATCGTAACTACTTTGAGTTTGAGATCTTTCTCTTGTGCGCTTACATTAAATGAGTTTAGAAAGAGAAATATTATTATTGTATAATTCTTCATGTGTTATACTCTGCCATAATCAGTCGTAGAAACCCCAGAACAAACTTTTTGGACTTACCGCCCGTGTGCCTCCTCAGGATTTAGAAGTGGCGACACACGTGGACGGATCAAATTATTTTAAGAGCGCATAACCGAAAATAATTGATACACGCGTTCCATCAGGATTTTTAGCAACAGCTAAATTGATCGGAATACTTACCCCTCCGTAATCGAAGCTTTTGCCTATCGCTCCTATAATTGAGGTGGCAGCTCCGCCGCCAACAGATGGCGATAAATTAGGACCTAATCCAAATTCTAAACCGTTTGGGAAACGAACGCCAAAAATTAAAGACAAACTCGGAATTAGCGTACCATATTCAACTCCGCCAACCAAAGGAATAAATTCTGTTACGAATTGAGGACCTCCTCCTTCAGGAATAACTTGCCATTCAAAATGCCAGCCGAATTGACTTACTAAATTGCCGATATTCTTTTCGTCCAATTTCTTTTGAAGCGCGCTTCCAGCAAGCAGATATGTGAATCCTAATCTTGGTCCGCCCCAGTTTCTTTCTACAATTTTAGGCTTTTTTATCTCTTCGGATTCCTGAGAAAAAACCGAATTGCTAAAAACGATCAATAAAAGAAGAACAACCGTCAGTAATATTCTGTATTGTGTAAACATTTCTTTCTCCTTGTTGTGTCAAATGATTTATAGAAAAATAGATAAACCCATTAGAATACCAAAGAATGATAATTTGTCTTCGGATTTATAGGTGTAATCCCAGCTTTTAATTTCATCCGATAGATTCTGCTCGGAATGTTTATTTTTTGAATTTAGTGAGCCTAAGTTGCCCATAAAATTGATTTCCCACATTCCTTTTGGGAATGGAAGCCTTTCGTGCTCATTTTCCTGAGCAGATATTGTTAATGCTGCAATTAGTTTTATTGCTAAAAATATAAACGATTTCATTGTTCCTCCTATCTGATTAGATTACAATTACATGATAGGGGTTTCTTTTCATGTTGTTGTCATGGAAATGTAATTTTACGGTAAAAGATATCTCATCCAAGAACATATCTCTAGAAATTACCGTTCCGATTTTTTTAATAAAGAATTTCAATATTTTGAATTCCATGACGGAAAGATCTATTTGCACTCCACTTTTATATGCCTCTAACTTTTGGAAGTCTAGTTTAACATCAGAAAATGAGAAAGTTTCCACTTCTCCTTCATATTCCTTTTTACGCCGAAGTATTGCTTTTACTCTCGCCAAAAGTTCTCGTGTACTGAAGGGCTTGGTCATATAATCATCCGCTCCAATTTCAAGTCCTAACACTTTATCCATTTCTTCTTTTTTACACGTTAGCATTAAAATTGGGGTTTGAATATTTTTACTCCGCAAGTCTTTGCATATCTCAACTCCGTTTTTATTTGGGAGCATTAAATCCAAAATAATCAGATCGAATTTATCTTTCTCAGCAATTGCGAGTCCTTCTTCACCATCATCACAGGTTATAGATTCGTAATGCTCTTCTTCTAACGAAATGCTTAATCCCTGCAGAATAACCGGATCGTCATCTATTATTAAAATTTTTTTCATTTCTTTTCCAATTGGTTATTTGCTCTTTTATTGTTTGGATAACATTGATTTATTTTATGCCTTAAATTTAACTGTAACGCTTGTGCCTTCATTTTTAAAGCTTTGGATATCGATTTGCGAATTCAATAACTCACAACATCTTTTAACTAGCGTTAATCCGATTCCATTGCCCTCGTAGTTTTTAGAATAACTTACGTCTTCCTGAGAAAATGGTTCAAATAATTTTTCCATAAACTCTTTACTTATTGCGAAAAGAGCGGAATAAAACCGACTACAATTCGGAAATATTCCTCTGAATCGCTACGGGAATATCTTCTATTAGAATAGGATTTTGATTATATTAAAGAAAGTTAAAACCGGAAGTCGGATGTTCAGCATAATAATCGCACTCGTACTATTTCGGATTCTGCAGCCACAAGAGGATCCTTATTATAATCAACGCCTGCAAATGGTTCAGCATCAAATTGAAAACCGCGGTATAAAAGATTCATCTACATTAAAAGCAATGAGGAACGTGAAGCGGCATCTATTTGTTCCTAAAGGATCGATTAAGTATGCTTATGACGATAGACCCTTACCAATAGGTTACGGGCAAACGATATCCCAGCCTTATTGTGTTGCATATATGACCGAAATTCTAAAACCCGGAACAGATCACAAAGTTTTAGAGATCGGTACAGGTTCCGGATATCAAGCAGCGGTTTTAGCGGAAATAGTTGACTCTATGTTTACTATTGAAATAATTGAGGAATTAGGTAAATCGGCTAAAAAGAGACTTAAAAATCTTGAGTATAATAATGTTCAAGTTAAAATTGAGGACGGCTACTACGGATGGGAAGCACATGCACCTTTCGATGCAATAGTAGTTACAGCTGCAAGCGAATATATTCCGCCTACGCTCATAAAGCAACTAAAAGACGGCGGTAGAATGGTTATTCCCATCGGTTCTCCTTTTATGGTACAAACATTAATGCTTGTAGAAAAGAAAGGAGATAAAATTACTACAACGAGTTTGATACCTGTCCGATTCGTCTCTTTTACAAGAAGTAAATAAACAGCGCTACAATTATGCAAAAGCGGATTCAGTTATCAATCGGACTATTATCCATATCGATTATCGCTTTCCAATTAATATTGATGCAGATACTTTCGATAGTGCAATGGTATCATTTTGCATACATGGTTATCTCGGTTGCATTGTTAGGTTTTGGTACCGCAGGAACGTTTCTATCGATTTTCAAGAAAAAATTATTGAGCGCAATCGATGTTATTCTCCCTATTTTAATGATAACCTCCGGATTGGCGATGACGCTTGTAATAAGAATTTCACAAACCGAATTTATCCGGTTCGATTCATATTTAACGTTTGCCGATTTGTCTCAAATTTGGAAACTACTTTTAACTTATCTCCTTTATATTTTTCCTTTTTTTCTTTCAGCATTAGCAATAGGGATCACTTTTGTAAAATATCCCCATTCAATCGGTAAATTATATTTTTACAACTTATCCGGCTCCGCTTTTGGCGGAATAGTAGCAATTGGACTAATATGGCGCTTTCTACCTCATGAAATACCGGCAATCATTTCAATAATTCCCCTTGTAGCCGGATTAATAATTATTTCTAAAAAAATAATATACTTATTTTTTGTTGCAGTAATAACAGTAATTATTATTGTAGTTAATATATTTCAACAAAACCAATTAGTACTTTCTGAATTCAAGAGCCTAACTAAAACATTGAACCTTCCTGAAGCCGAAATTAAATTGAGTAAAAACAGTCCTTATGGATTTATGCAATTTGTTACTTCGCCTGCTTTGAGATATGCACCTGGACTGAGTTTGAATTTTACAGGTCCAATAACAGCAAGCGATGCGGTTTTTAGCAACGGTGACTGGTATGCACCAATTATTCATGGAAATCTAAAAAATAAGACCTCTATTTTAGATTACACTACAATTTCCCTTCCCTATTATACGGGAGAAAAAGAAAGAGTATTAATTCTAGAATCAAAAACAGGATACCGCGTCTTTCATGCATTAACGAAGGGAGCAAAAAATGTTGTAGCTGTTGAACCTAATTCTTTGATTATTTCACTATTAAAAAATGAATTAGCAGGTAAAACCGATTCCTTGTTCTTCAATCCAAAAGTATCTATCAAAAATATTGATTCACGCACTTTTTTGATGACCGACACATTAGAATATGATTTAATTACTCTCCCTATAATCGGTTCATTCGGCGGTTCCTCGGGTTTGTATGCCCTTCAAGAAGAATATAATCTTACAGTTGATGCGTTTAGGCAAATTTGGAATAAACTTTCATCAAATGGTCTCTTTTCCGTTACCTGTTGGATGGATCAGCCTTATCGCAATCCCTTAAAGATTCTTTCAACAATAGTTGAAACATTAAATCAGGAAGGAATTGAAAATCCCGTAAGCTACATTGCCGCTGTGAGAAGCTGGGGTACAATAACTTTTATTGTTAAGAAATCTCCTCTTTTAATAAATGAATTAAATCGAATTCGGCAATTTTGTAAAACAATGTTTTTCGATCCCGCGTTATTACCCGACATTGTAAAACAGGAGCGAACTAATTTTAATAAACTTCAAAACGAGGAATTCTTTCAATATATCGATGAAATTTTGAAAAATAGTCGTGCAAAATTTTATACCGATTATGCTTTTAAAATTGAACCGGCAACCGACAACCGTCCCTACTTTTCTCAATTTCTCAAATTTAGAAGTCTTCCGAAATTATCCGAGCAATTCGGGAATTATACTGCTCCTTATTTTGAGATTGGATATATTGTTTTAATTCTCACTTTCTTTCAAATTATAATAGCATCATTTTTGTTAATCATAGTTCCGCTTTTCAAAACCGGATGGAGAAGCAGCAATAAGTTATGGACGTTTACTTATTTCAGCGGTATTGGGATGGGATATATGTTTGTGGAAATAGTCTTCATTCAGCGCTTCATTCTTTACTTTGGAAATTCAATTTATTCCGTAGCTGCGGTTATCAGTTCAATGTTAATTTGTTCCGGTGCCGGTAGTTATTTTTCTTCATTTTTAAAAGCAAAAAGAGGAATAACTTTTTTTATTTTTAGTACGATTGTAGCGTTGATATTAATTTATTCCGTTATCCTTTTTCCGGTTTTAAAATTAACAATTTCATTTCCATTTATTATGAAGTTGTTAATAGCTATATTGATTATTTCGCCATTAGCCTTCTTGATGGGCATACCTTTCCCTGCAGGTATTAATTTACTTGTAAAAAAAAGTGAAGATGAAATTCCATGGGCTTGGGGAATTAACGGATGCTTCTCGGTTGTAAGCACAGTTTCTGCAACTATAATAGGAATTGAATTTGGATTTACTTCAGTTATATTGCTTGCATCTCTTGCATACTGTTTGCCGTTATTTGCAAATTTGAGGATAAAAAAATAGTCGGCTTCATCATAAAACATTAATAAAAATTTTTTTTTACTTGACAAAAGAAGATTTTTAAATTAGATTTACTTTGTATATCAAAGTACTTTATGGGGAAGTGTAAAAATGGTAAACAATATAGCTCAGCAAGAACTTGCTTTCATTAAAAAAGTGATGGCTGACAGCCGTCAAATATTAATAGACGACGGTAAATCTCTTATATTCTGGGGCATATTAGTGTCCTTTGGTTTGATTGTAACATATCTGTCAATTGCAGGAAAATGGCATGTAACTCCAGGCTGGTTCTGGCCAGCATTGATCGCTTTTGGTTGGGTTTATACAATTGTAACCGAAATTCGGCGCGAGAAAAAAAGAAGTGTAAAAACATTTGCCGGTAAAATAATGGGAGTTTTGTGGTTTTCTATCGGTGTATCGGCAACAATATTCGGATTTGTTGGAACCATATCGGGTGCGTATCATGAGGTTGTTATAAGCCCGGCAATATCTATTCTTCTTGGAATAGGTTACCTTGTAAGCGGTCTTCTATACGGAAAAACCTGGTTTGCACTTTTATCAATTGGATGGTGGACTGGTGCTATTGTAATGTTTTTGCTGCTCAATCTTGAAACACTTCTAATTATGGTCGGAATGATGGTGGTTTTGCAAACAATTCCCGGCATAATTTTATATAAAGAATTTAAAAAAGAAATACTGAACTCTAAATAGATGCTCAATTTTGATTATCAACAATTAGATGAAATAATTCACTCAAGAATACGGCTTGCCATTATGGCTGTACTCGTAACCGTTGATGAAGCGGAATTTACTTTTCTGAGGGAGAAAGTGCATACTACAGACGGAAATCTGAGCACTCATTTAAAGAAATTAGAAGATACAGGATACATTGCCGTGAATAAAAGTTTTGAAAATCGAAAACCGGTTTCAAGATATATGCTTACACAAAAAGGGAAAAAAGCATTTGAATCTTATGTTGAGCACCTAGAAAGACTTATTGGAAAGTAGCTATTGTGCACGACTAGTTTGTTCATCATCCCTCCTTTCCGATTCAGATAAATTCATTAATTGTATATATAATTATCTAAGGAAAAAAAATGAAAGTAATTTCTTTATTTATGGTTTTAGTAATCTTAATTTTCAACGCATCGAAGATGAACGCACAAGATGGTTTAATAACCGGTAGGGTTATGGATGCAAAAACCCGTGAAGCGCTTATCGGCGTTAATGTTATCGTTATTGAATTGGAAAGTACGGGTGCAGCCACTGACAACGACGGTAATTTCCAAATAAAAGTACCGGTGGGATCCTATTCAGTGAAAGCAAGCCTAATCGGATATCAATCGGTAGTTAAAACCGATGTCGTTGTTTCAGCCGGACGCGGGTTACATATTCTAATTAATATGTCTGAATCAACTCTATCTATAGATCAGGTTACCGTAACGGCAGATTATTTTGATGAGGCAATCATTGAAAACGATTTGAGTACTGTTATGCTTCATTCCGAAGAGGTTCGGCGTTCACCGGGCTCATCTCAAGATTTTCAAAGAATTCTTCAGGCTATGGCAGGAGTAGCATTTTCCACAGATCAATCGAACGAATTGTTGGTGCGCGGCGGTTCACCGAATGAAAATTTAACCGTTCTGGATAATATTGAAATTCATTCTACGAGTCATTATCCGAACACTTACAACTCCGGCGGACCAATTAATATGATCAATGTTGAATTAATTCAGGATATTCAGTTTTCTACCGGAGGATTTATTTCTAAGTACGGCGATAAACTTTCGTCCGTTCTTAGCGTTACAACCAGAGAGGGAACTAGAATCAGAGATTTCTCAACAAATGCAAATATTTCTATGGCGGGATACGGTGCGGTTCTTGAAGGCAGCATAAATAACGGCAGAGGGTCCTGGCTTTTATCGGCGAGAAACAGTTACATAAATTTGATTGCAGGTGCCGTAGGTCTTACAGCAATTCCCTATTATCACGATGTACAATTCAAAGCTGTTTATGACCTTACTAAAAAGCATCAAATTTCCTGGACGGGTATTTACGGAAACGACAGAATTGATATTGAAGGAACACCTGACAGAAATAACCTCATAATGGCAAATTCAAAAGATTCAATTGATGTGGAATCGGTAGATGTAAAACAGTTTCAGTATGCAACCGGTTTAACTTTGAAGAGTTTATGGACAAAGAATTTTTACTCTCTTATTACTCTTTCAACCAACAACTACAATTCAAAAGTACTTGTGAGCAGTGATTTCACAGAGCGAAAATATGATTCAAACGGGGATGTATTCGATCCATCGATCCTCAATTCACGGACAATTTTCAGCAATGAGAATGATAATGGCGAGACTACCTTAAGGACAGTATTCGTATTGAATATTGACAAACAGTATGAATTGAATTTTGGCGGTTCATTAAAATTTATTCAATTTAAAGACTTAACGGAATTGGATTCCGACACGGTCAGATATGATGTAAATAAAGATAATTTTTTCGATAATACTGTTATTCTTCCCGCTGCAGATCTTTTAAATGACTTTAATTTTTTCCAATATAGTAAATCATTTCTATATCTTAATAATAAACTAAAATTATTCAGCGATAGGCTAACATTAAATTTTGGCATTAGATATGACTATTTTTCATATAGCAACCGGGGGAATTTGAGTCCCCGTTTATCTGCTTCTTATCATATCATACCTAACATTACTTCGTTGAATTTCGCTTACGGTGAATTTTACCAAACGCAAGCTTTACCTGTTTATGGCGATAGATATCAATCAGAAGTTAACCGTTATTTACAAAATACTAATTCAAGGCATTTCGTTTTGGGACTCGAACATATATTCAACGAAGGGCTAAAACTTACAGCCGAAGCATACGTTAAATATTATTCCGATCTACCGGTCAGGGAAGATTTTATTCACTTTTCGGATAGAACTTTTCGATCTGAAAAATATTTGAATATCGGACGTAAAAGAACCAGAGGCATCGATATTCTAATGCAACAAAAATTAGTAAAAGATATTTACGGAACGCTAAGTTATTCGAGAATGTGGACGGAAGTTGATGATCCCCGTATCGGTTATGAAGGGAACAATTATGTTTCCGATTATGATTTCCCCCATATATTCACAATCATAGTCGGGAAAAGATTCAAAGACTTTAGGAAAAAATTGGACGGTATGCCTTTCTATATTAAATACCCTTCATTTCTTTTTCCCTTTTCGGATGATATGGAAATAAGTCTGCGATGGCGATATGCAAGCGGTAAACCTAATACTCCGAGAGAATATACGCCTTATGAACAGCACAGAGAAGGCGGAGTAAAATGGAGCAATGGATGGTGGGTACAAGGCTCAAATATTAATGGTGAAAGATTTTCGGATTATCACCGTCTTGATTTCGGATTTAACAGCAGATTTAATTTTCATAATTGGAATGCGGTAGTATTTCTATCGGTACAAAATATATATAACAGAAAGAATATCTCTCAATATAGATACAACTCGGACGGCACATTTGATAATATCTATCAGTACGCATTACTGCCGGTTTTTGGACTTGAAGTAGAATTTTAGTTCTCTGAATTTGGAAAACGAAAAGGACAATAATAGCCGTAAATGCAGATTAAGAAGAGGATTGCATCGATAAATAATAGAGTTGATTTATTTTTCACCTTAATCCCACGATATGGAATATTGCTCAACAACTCAGGAGATGCAAAAAAAAGAGGAACCGCCATAATATAAATAGAAATTGACTGACAGAATAGAGCGATTTATTAAATTTGTCTTCTGGTCATTCAATTTTAGGAATCAATATAGAAGAAGGTGGATAACCATTTGTCACAAAATTGTAAAATTCTTCACCAATTAAAAAATTAGATTATGATTACTGGTTACAGATTAGGGCGAGTGCAAAATTGAGTCGGGAGATACTGATAGTATCCATACATTTGCTTGTTATCTTTTGAGAAATAGGATATAATGATATATCGTTTTAAGAAAATATGACTGATTTTACATTCAAAGAGGTGATTTAGCAAACTACTATGATTGAACAATTTCTTTTTTCGCTTGGCGTTATTGGTCCCGTCTTTCTTTTAATTTTATTAGGAATTATTGTAAAGGTCTTAGGAATAGTTGACCAGGATTTTGTAACGAAATCTTCTAAGTTTGTTTTTAAAATCTCGCTGCCTGCATTGCTGATAAATAAATTAGCAAGCGCAGATTTTGGACAAGTCTTCGACGTAGAGATAATCTATTTCGCCCTGATTACAACGGTAATGCAATTTGGCTTGAGTTGGATTGCATCGATGTATTTTACAAAACTGCCGGAAGACCGGGGAGTATTCATTCAAGGGAGTTTTAGGAGTAATTATGCAATTGTTGGGCTGGCGGTTTTATCAAATTATTTTGGAAATGGCGTGTTGGGCAAAGCTACATTAGTACTGGCTTTTGTTATGCCGCTTTATAATTTGCTCGGAGTAGTTTCCCTTGTTCTGCCTCATCAAAGAATTAGAGAAATTAATTTCCTAAATATTCTCAAAGAAATTATGATGAATCCTTTGGTGCTCTCTGTTTTTATCGCAATGCCTTTCAGCTATGGAGTTATTGAAATGCCTGTCGTAGTTGATAAAACTATTTTATATCTGAGCAACATTGCACTGCCACTTGCTTTGATTGGCATCGGCGCAACATTAAATCTTGAGAGTTTAAAAGCAGCTTCAATAATGTCCTTTACTGCGAGCGGAATTAAGATTGTAATATTCCCACTAATATTTTCAATCATCGCGATTTATTGGGGGTTCTCCGGTGCCGATCTTGGGATTCTATTTGTTTTATTCGGCAGTCCAACTGCAATTGCATCGTTTATAATGGCAGATGCAATGAAAGGGAATCGAATGCTTGCCGGCGATATCATTATCATCTCATCGGTTTTATCTGTACTAACTTTGAGCATTGGATTCACCTTCCTAAATTATTATGGATATATCTAAAATGGCAGGTTGATTTCTCGAAGAAATTATGATGACTACTCGAAAAAAAATCGCATAATTCATGAAATAAAATTATGACCAGATGAACACAACTTTGAATAAATGGCAGGAAGAGCTGAATTCTAATTTGGGATCAAAAATCCGTTGGGATGCGGTTACTCTTCAACTCTATAGTACCGCCGCCTGCTTTTATGAAATTACTCCGCTTGCAGTCGTGATTCCTGAATCAATCGAAGATATTCAAAATACAATTTCAGTTTGCGCCGAGTACAAAATACCGGTTTTACCAAGAGGCGCCGGTTCAAGTCTTTCCGGGAATTCAGTCGGCAGAGCAGTCATTCTAGATTTAACTCGCAATTTTAACCAAGTAAAAATTATTTCAGAAAATCTGGTTCACTGTGGAGTTGGTGTTGTATTAAATAATTTACGGGATCACTTGAAACCGCTGAATAAAAAATTTGCTCCTGATCCCAGCAGTGGAAATGTTTGCGTTATCGGCGGAATGCTTGGAAATAACAGCGGCGGTCCGCACACAATTAAACATGGAAACATGTATAAGCATGTTGATGAAGTCGATGTTATTCTATCTAATGGAAAGTTATTCAAAGCAAAAAACATCAAGCTAACTGAAATTGCTGAACTGGATGATTTACATAAACCATATTATGAAAGAATGAAAGAGCTTCTGGAAAAATATAAGAGTGAAATTTTTCAGAGCAGACCTAACTCTACAAAGAATGCTTCCGGATATCAGGTTTGGGACATATTAACAGACACACACCTTAACTTAGCTTCGTTGATGGTTGGAAGCGAAGGAACGCTTGGAGTTTTTAGCGGGGCTAAATTAAAAGTTATTCCCACAGTAAAAAGGCGTGGAATAATTTCTTTCTATTTTTCAGACATTGCCCAAATGGGAATTGCCGTAAAACACCTGCGAGCTTTGGGAGCTTCCGCAATTGAATTCGTTGATCAATCTTTTATTCAATTAGCTCTCAGTTTCAAACCGGAACTAAAAGAATTTTTACCTGAACACGTTAAATTTTTGCTTTATGTTGAATTCGAAAGTGATGATGAAAAGGAAATTGTGCATTTATTCGAGCAAGCTAAGCTAATAATTTCTGGAAAGGAGAAACTTGCTGAGATTGGATCATACTCTACAAACGAGAATGAGATAGTAAATATTTTCAAAATTAGAAAAGCGGCGACCGTCATACTAAATAAAATTCAGGGAAAGGAAAAACCTGTTCCGTTCGTAGAAGACGCCGCAATTCACCCGGATGTTTTTTCAGATTTCTTAATTGATCTATCGCGGCTGCTGGAAAATTAC
>JAHJTX010000185.1 GCA_018829545.1 Bacteroidota bacterium
AGAGCAATTAATGGATATAAGTACAACGTCAAAAGAAACTGTTGACGCGATGAGAGATATTATTTGGTTTATTAATCCTCAAAATACTTCGGACGAGGATATTACATTTAAAATGAATGAAACCGCTGTAAGGCTTTTGGCTGGAATTCAGTGGACGTTTAACGTTTCACAAGTTGTAAGATTTGATCAATTCAATCTGGAAGTGCGAAGGAACATATTTCTTATCTATAAAGAAGTATTAACAAATGTTGCCCGTCATTCCAATGCAGCACGATGCGATATAACAATAGAAGGCAATTCGGATATTGTTACTATTACGATAATTGATAATGGGAAAGGATTCAGCATTAACAACACTAAAATGAATTCCGGACTTTATAATATTAAACATCGGGCTCAAAAAATTCAGGCGTCTCTTGAACTTAACAGTGAAATTGGACGCGGAACCCGGGTAAGATTAGAAATACACGTAAAGACAAAAGTTCTTCCCAGCAGAAAGGAGTTTTTAACCGCTACCGGTATTGCTTCGCCTGGAATTAAAAAACTCTACTTTCGGCTCAAAGAAATCGTCTCGTCAAAATCATAAAATACCACGAACAAGCTATGGATAAATAATAGTTAGAATAATAAATTAATTACAATCAAATAATTTGTGACGCAAGCGAAAAAAATATCAAAACCAATACTATAAATATTTGGTTAATCGAAGATAATCTTCGTTACCGCAAAACAATGTCTGCAGTAATAAACCGTTCTGCCGGTATGCACTGCCCGCATTCTTATACAACTTGCGAAGAAGCAATCGAAAAATTAAAAACTGAACCGTCTCCCGAAATTATACTCCTCGATATTGGGTTACCCGGAATGAGTGGAATTCAAGGTATAGAATTTATAAAGGAGATTTCTCCGTTAATTCATGTCGTTATTCTGTCTGTTTATGATGATAACGACAAAGTGTTTAATGCATTGTGCGCCGGGGCTTCAGGATATTTATTGAAAGACTCTCCCCCAAGTAAAATAGTTGAGTCAATAAAGGAAGTGCTTGCAGGCGGCGCTCCTATGAATATGCGCATCGCTCATAAAGTTCTGGAAATGTTTAAGGGATTCAAACAGAAAAAAACAGATTACGGTTTAACGGATCGAGAAAAAGACATGTTGCATCTTCTCGTCACCGGTCTTACAAAACAGCAAATTGCAGATGAACTATTCCTCAGTTTCCATACTGTGAATACACATATAAAAAATATTTATAATAAACTTCACGTGAACACTCGTTCTGGCGCAGTTTCAAAAGTGTATGAAGAACATCTGCTTTAATACTTTTCAAAATCCTTTTACTAAAATTAAAAATGCAAATAGGAGTTATAGTTATTCATGAAAAAAAATATTAAAGTATTTGGCTGCATACTTCTCTTAGTTCTCGTACTCGCATCCAGTGCATTCCCACAATCCATTAGAGTAATGACCTTCAACGTAAGACTTGACATTCCCAGTGATGAGGCAAATGTTTGGAATAATAGAAAAGCTAATCTTGTAAGTATGATCTCATTTCATAAAGCAGATATCATCGGTTTGCAAGAGGCGCAAAAGCATCAAATCAATTATATTGAACAATCTTTACCAGAGTATGCTTGGTTTGGAGTTGGGCGTGATGATGGGAAAGAGGAAGGCGAATTTGCTGCTATTTTTTACCGGAAAGATAGATTCGATACATTGGATACCTCAACATTCTGGTGTTCGGAAACTCCGGAACATCCGGGTTTGGGATGGGATGCGGCATATCAAAGAGTTACAACCTTTGGGAAGTTTAAAGATAAACAGACAGGAAAAATATTTTTTTTATTTAACACTCATTTAGATAATGAAGGAAGAAAAGCAAGACAAGAAAGCGCAAAACTCATCAAGAAAAAAATGCAAACACTATGCGGAAATTATCCTGTAATATTAACGGGAGATTTTAATTCAACCCCTAATTCAGTCCCTTATCAAATTATTGTTTCAGCCTTAGATACTAACTCTTCTATGAAACTTTGCGATACTCGCACAATCACAAAAAGCAAACCTCATGGACCAAGTGGAACGTTTACTGGATTCGACATACTTGCAAATCCAAGCTCACCAATAGATTTTATTTTTGTAAAAAAAGGAATAACCGTTTTATCGCACGGTACTCTTTCAGATTCTTTTGACGGATTTCTTCCTTCGGATCACTATCCGGTGCTGGCAGAAATTATTTTTTAATCTCAATTCAGATTTGTGCGCTATCAAAGCATAAATTTGGTAGTCCATGTTTCTCAGTTATTATTGAAATGAGATTTTATAAATCATGATCTCTCTTGTCAGTCCGCGGCTGAATCCTTTTTATTTTTAAGTTTAAGAGCAGATTAAGATAAAAAATACGTGTAAGATCAAGCACAATCTTTGACTATTGTGTAATAATTTAGTAGTTGCCCTCATATTAAAATACCACGAACGTGCGATTGATATCACATTTAATCCGTTATATCTTGAACGCAAGATGTAGGATTTCGTCACATTTCTATTTGTAATGACCAGCAAAAAATTGGAGCAGGTCGAACAGATTTACGAAAGTAAATTTAAAATAATAATTGCTCATATCAACTAAATGTAAATTGGTAATCCAGTATTTGAGTAAAATAAACAACTAATTTATTAGTAACTAAATGGAGGTAACAATATGTTGCAAAAGAAATTACTTTTTCTTCTATTTTCAATTTTAGGATTCAGTTCTATCCTAGCTTCAACTAAAGTCATTGCCCACCGCGGCGGAGCATCATTAGCGCCTGAAAACACTTTAGCTGCTTTTGCAAAAGCAATTGAATTGAAATCAGATTATTTTGAACTGGATGTTAATGTATCCAAAGACGATTCGCTAATGACTATTCACGATGATACTATTGATAGAACGACCAATGGATCGGGATCAGTAAACAATTTAATTTTCAGCCATCTTAGGCTGTTTGACGCAGGTTCATGGTTTAGTTCCGATTTTGCAGGAGAAAAAATTCCGACTCTCGGTGAAGCTCTAGACCTAGCATTAGCAAGTTCCTACCCGGTTAATGTTGTAATCGAAA